>JBEKST010000296.1:0-3394 GCA_049516815.1 Bacteroidales bacterium
AGCACCGGGAAATGCAGGAACATCAGCTATCGGCAAAAATGTTCCCCTCTCCCCCAATGACTTTCCCTCAATCCGGCAATTTGTACTTGAAAACAAGATTGGCATGGTCATCGTGGGACCCGAAGATCCCCTGGTAAATGGAATTCATGATTATTTTCTTAAAGATGAACAGTTGAAAAATATCCCGGTCATCGGCCCTGTCAAACAAGCCGCCATGCTCGAAGGATCAAAGGAATTCGGCAAGCAGTTTATGAGCCGGCACGGGATTCCTACTGCTGCTTACAGGACCTTCACGAAAGATAACCTGGATGAAGGAATTGCATTCATCAACCGTTCCCGTCCTCCTTATGTATTAAAAGCTGATGGGCTGGCCGCCGGGAAAGGAGTTGTGATCTGTCATGCAGCAGATGAAGCACGGCTGGAGTTGCATTCCATGCTGATGGGATCGAAATTCGGAGCCTCCTCGGCCCGTGTAGTCATTGAAGAATTTCTGAAAGGGATCGAACTTTCCGTGTTTGCCCTCAGCGACGGCAAAACTTATAAGATCCTTCCGGAAGCCAAAGATTATAAGAAAATCGGGGAAGGTGATACAGGCCCCAACACGGGAGGCATGGGTTCAGTTTCTCCTGTATCATTCGCCAATAAACAATTCATGGACAAGGTAGAAAACAGGATCATCATTCCTACCATTGAAGGTTTAAAAAGCGAAAACATCGATTACCGGGGATTTATTTATTTCGGGTTGATCAACGTAGAAGGAGATCCTTATGTTATCGAGTATAATTGCAGGATGGGCGACCCCGAAGCGGAATCGGTAATCCCGCGGATACAAAACGACCTAATTGATCTTTTCCAGGCAGTTTCATCGCAGCAATTAGAGAAAGAAGTGATCCTTATAGATCCACGATTTACCGGCACGGTGATGCTGGTTTCCAAAGGTTATCCTGATCAATATGAAAAAGGAAAAGTGATTACAATACAGGAAACGATAGAGGACAGCATCCTCTTTCATGCTGGTACAAAAACGGATGCAACATCAGGAAATACTATTACAAACGGGGGAAGGGTGATCGCCGTCACTTCTTTCGGGAATTCAATGAAGGAAGCACTTAATGCATCATATAGAAATGCGATAAAAATTAATTTTGAAGGGAAACAATACCGCAAGGATATCGGATTTGATCTTTAACTTCGAATGCAGAAATGCAGGATTAATTGATAATTGACAATTGACAATTGACAATTATTTCGCAATTTATCCAGGATCCAGTATCCAGCATCCAGCATCCAGAACCTATTGCCTGATACCTAATACCTTTTTTGCTAATAACCAAATAACCTGACAACGACCAATGTTCCTTCGCTTTTTCCGTTCCTGCTTTCCTATGCAATATCTCATGATCGGGATCATTGGTATACTTTTATGGAGCCATGCGTTTCTTGAACCACCTGCTATGCCAGCGCCCGATGGCCCGGTTCCACTCTATAAATTGATCTTTATCCTGCTTCATGGATTCCCGCATGTCGTTTGCGTCATCGGGTTTATCCTGACACTCCTGTCTGCTTTCCTGTTGAACCGGTTGCTGACACAAAATGAGATTGTCCTGAAAAATTCATCACTGTCTGCTCTGGTCTTTATTGCATTGATGAGTTATTTCCCCTTCCTGCTTACATTACACCAGGTAAGCATTGCAACACTCATCCTGCTTATGATCCTCGAACGGCTTTACCAATCCTACAGTAAACCGGAATCGTTCGAACTTACCTATGTTGCAGGATTCATGATCGGTATCGCATCGTTTTTCTATCTGCCATTTATCCTGTTTTTCTTCTTCCTCCTGATCTCATTCATCATCTTCAGGAACATCGATTGGCACGAATGGGTCGGTTCCTTTATCGGGTTAGCAACGCCTTATATCTTTTTGTCTGTATACTATTTCTGGTTTGATAAATGGATGATCAAAGCACATGAATACCAGCATTTTTTTATGATTTCTTTCGATCCGGCTCCATTCCGGAAACCGACTTTTCTCATTCTGAGCAGTATTGTTATCGTGTTGCTGATATTCGGACTGGTCACCGGCCTCTCAAGGTTATCGGAAAAAACCATTGAAATCAGAAAAAAAACGATTCTCCTGATCTGGTTGATACCCGTAATGATACTTTCCATATTCTTTTCCGCCAGCCTACTAAAATATCACCTCCTGATCTCATTTATCACCTTATCCGGATTGCTAAGCATGTACCTTTTAAAGATCAGGAATACCTTCTGGCATGACTTTATTTTTGTTGGAATCCTGGTTATTTTATTCTTGAATAATCTGCTGTCGGGTTTATTATAACACGAATCTGGTTAACCTATGTTGAAAAGTCATTACTCTCCTGAATTTATCGAAGCAGGTTGCGATGAAGCCGGAAGAGGTTGTCTCGCAGGCCCTGTATTCGCTGCCGCAGTGGTTCTGCCAAAGAAATTCAGGAATGAGATCCTCAATGATTCTAAAATGCTGACCCCCCGTCAGCGCGATAAACTCCGCGGCCTTATCGAATCCGAAGCTATTGCATGGGCCGTTGCCAGCGTTGATGCACCGGAAATCGACAAGATCAACATCCTTAATGCATCTATCCTTTCCATGCACAAAGCTATCGCTGAATTGCACCCGGTCCCCCAACTTCTTCTCATCGATGGAAACCGTTTTCACCCCTATCCCGGAATTCCCCATCATTGCATTGTGAAAGGAGATGCAAAATTTCTTTCGATTGCTGCTGCTTCAGTGTTGGCGAAGACTTACCGTGACGAGTTCATGAAAAAACTGCACCAGGAATTTCCCGTATACGATTGGATTAACAATAAAGGATATCCTTGCAGAAAACACAGGGAAGGCCTGTATTCGCATGGTATCTCGCCCTATCACCGTAAAAGCTATAACCTTTTCGGACAACTAAAGCTTCCAATTAATTATAAATGAAGAATGAAAAATGAAGAATGAAGAATTATTTCTTTGAGCGCCTTTGTGAAAGCCTTTGTGCGATCAGCTTGCGCGCGTTTGCAACGCGTGCCCCATCACGGCTCGTCTTTGACGAGCCTCAATCTTTAAGACATCTAACATAAAACGCATTTGCACGCGAAGCCGGGTACACCGACACGCTCGGGTCATTCTCGTTCATCCCGTGAGCCCAGGCCTGTGTATTGCTTCGTTGAGTTGACGACCAGAAGAACGTTGCAAAACCCTGAAAATCCCAACCTTTGTTTATATGTCTTGCTCCGGATAATAAAGCAGGGTCTTCCTGAAATCTTGAAATCCGCGTCTGTTAAGAACTTGGTTGATAAGATTGCAAAAAAATAACCCCGAATTTGCCAGAAAATTGGCATTTTCGGGGTTATTAAATTTCAAAT
>JBEKST010000297.1:0-3381 GCA_049516815.1 Bacteroidales bacterium
CGACAGCCTGGTGAACCTTGGCAAAGATGACAATTATGGCGTGGAATTTACCTTCGAACGCTTTTTATATAAAAATTACTACTTTCTGCTCACCTCTTCTCTTTTCAATTCCACCTATTCCGGATATAATAATACCACCCGGAGTTCGGCATTTAACGTGAATTATGCATTCAATGCCGTGGGTGGCTATGAATTCGTAATGGGAAAAAGAAAATGGGGCGTGATGTCGTTCGGGTTACGTGCAACTTGGGCAGGTGGGAATCCATATATTCCATTTGATGTGAATGCCTCTATTGCCACTGGTGAAGCCGTTCCGGACTGGCAACATGCTTATCAGTCGAGGTTTCCCGATTATAAAAGACTCTCGGTTCGTTTTGGCATCAAACGAAACCGTCCGGGTTACAACCTTGAATTCATGCTCGACCTTCAGTACCGGACGAATTATACCAATGTCTACCTGCAGCGCATCGATCCGAAGACCGGTGAGATCCGGAATTTTTTCAAGATGGGATTCTTCCCGATGGCGATGTGGAGAATTCAATTTTAGCTGGTGAGCTGGCGAACTGGCGAGCTGATGAGCTGATGAGCTGATGAATGAAAAGGAAAGACATATCGTAAATCGGAAGGGGTTTGCTTCGTCGCTTCGCTCCGCAATGACAATGTTGACGGTGAATAGAAGGAGATTGCTTCGGCACTTTGTGCCTCGCAATTCTATTGTGACCTATGTGTCTATGTTGTGAAAATAAATTACTTTTAACCATGAAAATAAAAACCGTTTTTTTCTTCCTCTCACTCATTATCATATCCAATTTTCTTTCCGGTCAAGAATTTAATCCGGGGAAAGAACGTTGGCCCGTAAAGACCAGTGTACTTTATTTCCGTCCTGTAAAAGAGATCACACTCCGGGAATTATTAACTCTTCCTGCGCCTATCCGGAAATACTCAAATAAAGTGAAAGAAGAATACCAGGATCAAAGGTTTCCTGATACTGTCGGAATACATCATCTGCGGGAAGGAGATATTGTCACTACATACGGATACCTGATGCTGGCGGCTGTTGAAGAAGATAAAAACAGAGAAGATGGTGATTATCATGTCCAGATACTTATCAACTCAACCTGGGGTGATTCCTGCCTCGTTGTAGAAGCGACTTATCCTCCCTTTATCAAAGGGAATAAGGCCTTGCAGGATTCCTGCAATAAAGTCAGGGACTTTTTTGATCGCCATATCCTTAAAGGCATGAAGAAAGCCTGTTTCGGTAGCAATGGCATTCCTGCTCCTTATGTGAAGATCACAGGGCAGCTTTTTTTCGATGCGTACCACATGACAACGCCTCCCCGGGGAAAACAGAATTGCATCACCAAAGAAAAAATGAAATCCTATACCTGCTGGGAAATTCATCCCATCATGTCCATTTGCTTCATTCGGAAAAAATGACACACGGAGTGAAGCGAGATCCAATGTTGACATACTGGGAACAATGTTTAATTTACGATTGGAGGATTTACGATTTTCGAATGAATTTTCCGATTTACGATTTTCGAAAATCGTATATCGTCAATCTCACAATTCAATCGTAACTCAAAGATCGTCTAATCGTAAATATTATTGTCTTCCTTTTCCTTCAATTTCCAGCACATCAAAAAAAGATATTGTCAGGAATAATCCGAACGATATATCATCAGGTAATTTGTAATTTCGCGCGACAAATCTTACACTATGTCCGATCCAATCGTAATCCGGAAACTCCCTCCCGTCTGGTTCATCCTGGCATTGAATTCTTTTCGTTCGGGACTCCTCAAGCTTCACAGGATGACATTTCCTGCCAGTGTGGTGATGTACGAACGGTTCACGTCCTTTTGGATACTGGCGGCCATCCGGGTAGCAGCTGAACTGGATATTGCAGGTATCCTGGAGAAAGAGCTTCTGTCAATCGAACAACTTGCAGAACGCACAGGTTCTCACCCGCAAGCGCTTTTCCGTATGATGCGCGCCCTTTCAAGTGAACATATTTTTAAAAGAACAAAAGATGGGCTGTATAAAAATACAAAACTCTCAAAAGTCCTTACCGAAGGAAAAGGATCACTCCGTTATACCTTGATGCAGCACCTGGGAACCATTAACTGGACCATATTCAATGATCTGTCCTATTCCATTAAAACCGGGAAATCGGCATTCTCAAAGGTTTATGGGATGAAGATCTATGAATATCTGTCGGAACATCCTGTCGAATCAGCACTCTTTGACCGTTCTATGACCAACCTGTCTGAGATTTCCATTGAGCCTATACTGAGTTCGTTCGATTTCAGCAAGTACCGGGTGATTGCAGATATAGGCGGAGGTGAAGGATTATTGCTGTCAAGCATCCTTTACAAAAACAAAAACTCCACGGGTATTCTCTTTGACCTTCCGGAGGGATTGAATCATCCTGAAACGATTTTCAGAAAATTTGGCATTGCCGATAGAGTACAAGTGATCCAGGGGAATTTTTTTGCCACTGCGCCTGAAGGAGCCGATATTTACCTGTTAAAGAATATTCTTCACAACTGGAGCCTTGAAGATAGTGTGAAGATCCTTAATAACATCAGGAATGTTATGCCGCCCAATGCCAAGATCCTGATCCTCGAAATGATTGCCGACGAAGGAAACCATGCTTCATTCAGCAAGCTGATCGACCTCCAGATGATGGTCTTCATGGAAGAAGGAAAAGAACGCACTCGGAAGGAATTCGGGGATCTTCTTCAGCAGGCCGGGCTCAGGCTGAACAGGGTTATTCCGACTATAGCACCGATAAGCATAATAGAAGCGGTTATCAGCTGATGAGCTAACGAGCTGATGAGTTGGTGAGCTGATGAGCTGGTGAGCTGGTGAGCTGGCGAGCTGGCGAGCTTTTTTACTTTGTGGACTTTGTGACTTTATAACTCAGGTGTATGTCATTCTATGGGTTTTTCTACCTTTGTACTATGCATCGGCTTTTATCCGCTCTCCGAAAAGAGTTCCTCATCCTTATCCGTGACATTCCCGGGTTGGCGATCCTCTTCATCATGCCGGTATTGTTGATCATGATCGTTACCCTCGCCCAGCAGAATGCACTGAAATCCTCCAAAGAATTAAAAACCGAAATCCTTTTCATCGATCAGGCTCATTCGTTTTTTTCCAAACTCCTGAAGCAAAACCTCGACAGTTCGGGGCTTTACCGGCTGGTATCCAGCCTATCAGACATTCCTGTTGATTATGAAACAGCCCGTAAAAAGATCGGGGATGGTGATTATCCGGTTGGCATCGTGATTGCGCCAAAAGATACCACCATCCGGTTGCTTGTCGATCCCAGTCTTGTATCATCCTATAAAAATTCATTGACCAGTGCGCTGACATATTTTA
>JBEKST010000298.1:0-3380 GCA_049516815.1 Bacteroidales bacterium
ACAGCAGTGTTGAAATCCAAAAATAAAGAAGCATACTGATGATATGGCTCCAGCCGGCTTTCTGTCCTCCCCACAGGCCGTATTCAATGGCATAGGTCATTTTAACAATTGGACGGTAATCGGTTTGCTGGCTCCCGACATTGTCTTTGGTTTCCACATAGTAAGAGGAAAATATTTTTGGAATCGCCCTAAATCCCTGTTTTACGAGTTCGTTCTTTGGGCCGGTCACGAAATTATCATCCACAGCCCATTTATTGAGAACCGTATTCCCGTATAAAATTACAGAGCACACAAAGAAGAAAAAAACAAAATAACGATTGGCTTTCTTTGAATTATCCACATTCATGATCCCTTTTTCAGGAGGAATCCGGGTTTTACCATGGGCAGCGCCCGTACGACTTTTCGGATTGTTACCCAAAGAAAAGCGTTTCATCGGAACCTTCAGCGATCTGTTTTTCTTATTATAGGAAGGAACCATAGTTCACTAGTAGAATTGTAAAAATAGGAATTTTAACCCAACCCGATTCAGCTTATCCTTCAATGTACCGTGCCAGCTCCACAAAGTCTGCCACACTCAATTGTTCCGCACGTTTATCCAATAAGGCTTGAATTTCTGGAAAAGGCTTTTTCCCCGCCGGAATCATCTCTTTCAAAGCATTCCGTAATGTTTTCCTGCGCTGGTTGAAAGCAGTTTTCACTGTTAAAAAAAAAAGTTCCTCATTGCAAGCCAGTTGTGTAATCGTATTTCTCTGTAAACGGATGACAGCTGATTTGACTTTTGGAGAAGGATAAAACACCGATTCATTAACTGTGAACAGGTATTCGACATCAAACCATGCTCTCAGCAGCACACTCAGGATGCCATATTTTTTTGAACCCGGAGATGAAGCGATCCGCTCAGCAACTTCTTTTTGGAACATGCCAATCACTACCGGAATCGAATTCCGGTTTTCAAGAACGCGGAACAGGATCTGGCTGGAAATGTTGTAAGGAAAGTTTCCTAAGACCGCGAATGGAACAGGTATAACCGTAAGATCCGCTTTCAGGAAATCCTGTTCCATCAGCTTTCCGGAAATTGCGGGATAGTTCTGCTTAAGATACATTACTGATTCTCTGTCGATCTCAAAAAAAAACGAATTCAGCGCAGGATTTTTAAGAAGGTATTTTGACAGGATACCGGTTCCTGGTCCGACTTCAACAATATTGATAACATCCCCAGAAAGGCAGCCTATGATCTTGCGGGCGATGTTTTCATCGCAGAGGAAATGTTGGCCAAGGTGTTTTTTTGGTCGTACCATTTTAGAATCCTTTATCTCCCCTCAACGATCGGAATCGTTTCCGGGACTCAGGAACATAGATACTGCCGGGATATTTGCTCATCAGAGATTCATAATAAGCCATCCCCCTGACCGCATCTTTAAGATCTTCCTCGTTCATGCGTGCGCGTTGGAATAGCGCCTGATCTGCCAGTACATCATCGGGATACATTTTTACAATTGTTCCCAACAGGGTATCGGCTTCCTTGAATTTTTCCTCTTTCCTCAGAATATTCGCTTTTTCCATATACATGTGGGGAAATATCGTATGATCCTTGAATGCCAGGGCAATCGAATCCAATGTTTTCAGCGCATCTTCATCCCTGTTCTGGTATTCAAGAAGATCGGCATGGGAATAATATCCCAATGCAATGGTGTTGCTGTCGGCATCAAAATGTTCGCTGATAAGGAGCGACAAAGCCATGGCATCGTTGGCAATCAGTCTCGAGGTGGAGGCTTTCAGGATATCCAGCTGCGACTGTGCCCATTTGAATTCGCCGATATAAAAGGATAACTTGGCATTTTTAAACTTTGCGGTTTCCCCGATCTCATCGTTTTTGAAATCCATATAAACCTGCTGGTACAACAAAGTAGCTTCCCATACATTGCCGGTAAAAAGGTAAATATCGGCCAGTTCAAGCTTTGCCTCGGATTTTAGTTTCAGGTCAATATCGTTCCGTTCCACAATTTTCGATAATGCTGCGATGGCCGCTTCATTTTTTTCAAGAAAAAAAGCATCCAGGTGAGCCAGGTTTTTCGTAAGAATAACTGATTGAACCCGGTTATCCGTTTGAGTGATCTCTGTTTCGAATTCTTTTTCCAGTTCGCTTAATGATTTTTGCGATGGATTGGGATGTGAGACCATCTGAATGAACCTTGTATTCAGCAGTTCCGTGCGGCTTTCATCATAAAACGGATATTCTTTCCCTTTCGATACCAGGTATTTATAGGCTTCGATCGCTGATTCATATTCCTGGTTTGAGATCGCCATTTTTGCCAACTGGAAAACCCTGCCGCCATCTTCCTTTAAACGCCGGTCGAGCGACCGGGCCTGGATCAAGGCTAGTTCAAAATCTTTTTGCTGAATGGAATACCACCAAAGCATTTCTGAATAATAAGTCTTGTCAGGTTCCTTCTGCGACTTTTCGAGCAGGTACTTCCGGAATAACTCGTTCTTGGAATTATCCGGATCATTTCCAAGGTCGAATTGTAAATGATCTTCGATGGTAGACAAATAAGATTTATTAAGTTCCAGGAGGTTAAAATATTCGTCAAGCACTTTTTTGAATTCCCCTGTCCGCTCATAGATTGACGCAAGTTCAAATCCGAAGGGATAGGAGTTGTTCAGGATCTGACGCCCTTTCAGATAAACCTTTTCGGCATATTCATTTTCATTCCGGATAATGAAGGCATTGGCAAGATCATAAATCTGTTGCTGGTTCGGTTCAAGTTTCCGGATGGATTCATCGTATAATTTTTTTGCTTTCTCCGGATCGCCTTTCCGGTATGTAATGTAACCCAGGTCGACAAGGTATTTCAGCGCATCCTTATCGTTTTTCTGTGCGGTTTTGACTAATTTTTCTGCTTTACTGTAATCCTGGATCTCAACCAGGCAGAAAAGATAATAGGTATAGAGGTAAGAAGAGGGTTTCAATGCATACAACCGTTCATAAACTTCGGCTGCCTTGGCATATTCTCTGTCCTGGAAGAACTGCATGGCAACCTGTTCATCATTATTATCCGGTGCATTCGTCTGGAATGGCAGTACCGGATTTGTGGTCGGATGATCCTGGGCAAGGCAGTGAATGTTGAATAGTGAAAGGTGAATAGTAAATAAGACAAAACAGGAAAATCGCTGAAGCATAAAAAAACATATTATTACTTATTCAACCGGTTGATGGCGATCCATGCCATGAGGCCCATTCCTGTTGGAAGGCAGCGTTCATCCACATCGAACGTACTCGTATGCAGATTTGAAACGATAACTCTTTGTTCATTCCTGATCCCGAGCCGGTAAAGACAGGAAGGAACCTCGTTGGCAAAATAGGCAAAATCTTCCGATGT
>JBEKST010000299.1:0-3372 GCA_049516815.1 Bacteroidales bacterium
TCACTAATTTTCCTTCCACGAGGAAGAAAATAGATTCTGCGATGTTCAGGGAATACCCGGCAATGCGCTCGATCTCCGAAAGGATGATCATCAGGTTTGTTGCGACAACCACTACATCCGATTTTTTCGCCATCTGTTCGATGATTTGTTCAGAAATGATCTGTATCTTGTCTTTAATGACTTCCGAATCTTCAAAAATATCTTTTATGAACACGATATTCCTTGAATTCAGGATAGTGGTCACATCTCTGACAATGGCATCAGTTAATTCGGCCAGCTCATCGATCTTTAATTCCACCACAATATCCTTGTAATCACTGAGCCCTTCAATCCGTTTGGCAATTTCTACGGCATGGTCACCCATGCGTTCGAGGTCATTGTTTATTTTCAGCGATGCCATGATCAGGCGAAGATCGGTCGCAACAGGTTGCGTCAGCGCAAAGATCCGTTGGCAGAGCTTGTCGATCTTGACATCCAACTCATCTACTGCATTGTCGGTTTCGATGATCTCTTTCGCTGACTCAACATCACAATTGACCAGCGCAACCATTGTTTGATGGATCTGTGAAGCCACAAGGAACCCCATCTTCAGGATCCTTTTCTTTAATTTTTCGAGTTCAAGTTCGAAATGTCGTTCCATATTTTGTGCTTATTTACTTTGTTGTTTTACTAGATTGTTTCTGGATGCTGGATGCTGGATGCTGGATGCTGGATGCTGGATGCTGGATGCTGGATACCGGATGCCAGTATCTGGACTCTGATTTCTGATCTCTGACCTCCGACCTCCGACCTCTGATTTCCGTTCTCCATTATCCAAACCTCCCGGTAATATAATCTTCCGTCTGTTTCTTATCCGGTACCGTAAATATTTTTTTTGTTTTACCAAATTCAATCAGTTCGCCGATGTAAAAGAATGCTGTATAGTCGCTAACGCGGGCTGCCTGTTGCATATTATGTGTTACAATGATGATGGTATAGTTTTCCTTCAACTTGAAGATCAGTTCTTCAATCTTCGATGTGGAGATCGGATCGAGTGCACTGGCCGGTTCATCCATCAGGATGATCTCCGGATCGACAGCAAGAGTTCGTGCTATGCAGAGGCGCTGCTGCTGGCCTCCTGATAATCCCAGGGCAGAGTCGTGCAGCCTGTCTTTGACTTCCTCCCAGATCGCAGCGCGCTGCAAAGAAACCTCTACGATCTCCTTTAATTTCTTTTTATCATGAACTCCATTGATCCTGGGACCGTAAGCCACATTTTCAAAAATTGATTTTGCAAAGGGATTTGATTTCTGGAATACCATCCCGACTTTCTTCCGGAGATTAACAGAATCTACATTTTTATCATAAATATTGAAATCATCAACAAGCACTTCTCCAGTGATCTTCACGCTCGGGATCAAGTCATTCATGCGGTTTAGGGTTCTCAGGAAGGTCGATTTTCCGCAACCAGATGGCCCGATCAGGGCGGTCACTTGTTTTTGTGGAATGTCCATCGAGATGGAGTTGAGAGCCATCTTGCTTCCATAGTATAGCGAAAGGTTTCTAGTTTTTATTTTCGTTTCTTTCATCCTATTCTTACAAGCAATTCAAAATTTTTAATGAGCTCTTCTCAGCCTTGACCTGATCAGAACAGCGACAAAGTTCAGGGTGAAGGTCAGCAGGAGCAATACAAGTGTAGTGGCAAATTGTATTGGCAATGTCTGATCGACATTGACCGATTGGGTTGACATGATATAGATATGATACCCGAGCGACATAAACTGGTCGCTGAGGGAATGCGGCAATGTCGCAAGATAATAGGCAGCCCCGGTGAAAAGGATCGGTGCCACCTCCCCTGCTCCTCTCGACACTGCCAGGATTGTACCAGTTAGGATTCCGGATCTCGCACCAGGCAGAACCACTTTCCGGATCGTTTGCCATTTTGTTGCGCCAAGGGCCAGGCTTGCATCACGCAAATCCCTTGGAACTGCCCGTATCGATTCTTCAACTGAAACAATCACGACCGGTAATGTCAGCAGCGCCATCGTCAGGCTGGCCCAAAGGATGTTGGGCTGTGCCCAGATCAGCTTTCCGCCGAAAAATGCTTTATCCATCCCTCCTCCTACAAACTTGATGAAGAATCCCAGTCCGAAAAGGCCGAAAATGATAGAAGGAACCATCGAAAGGGTTCTTACGGCAAACTGAACCGTTTTTGCAATCCACGAAGATTCTCTTGCGTATTCAGTAAGGTAAAGCGCAGTTATGGCCCCGAATGGAACTGCCGCCATCGACATGATGATCACCATCAGGGCAGTGCCATACAATGCAGGGAAAATGCCACCCTTTGTCATTCCATCCTGAGGGAAAGTTGTCAGGAAATTCCATGATATGGTGTCCTTTCCCCCGATGATTATGACTACAAGCATTATTACAATGACGGCAATGATGATGACCACCGACAACCCTGTTGCCCCCATCATGATTCCGCCGGTTAATTTCTGAATTTTCTTCATGTCTTTCCCTGTAACCGGGTCATTAATCTTCCTTTTACATAAAACTCAGCCGTCGCATTCAGGGCAAATGTGAAAACGAACAACAGCGTGCCAATCAGGAACAAAACGCTGTAATGGATATCCCCGAATACCACTTCTGCCATTTCTGCTCCGATGGTTGCTGATAAAGTTCTTACCGAATCGAAAGGACTCAAGGATATCAGTGCGGCATTGCCCGTCGCCATTAATACGATCATGGTTTCTCCGAAGATTCTTCCTATCCCCAAAAGAACGGCGGCAAAGATTCCGGGAGCCGCTGCCGGTAAGGTGACAAAAAATGCGGTCTGCCATTTTGAAGCGCCCAACGCGAGGCTGGCTTCCTTATATGTTGAAGGAATAGCTGTCATGACATCTTCCGTCACCGTAAAAATGATCGGGATGGCAGCCAGCGCCATGGCGACTCCCCCGACAAAAGCATTGAGCCTGGTTTCATATCCGAACAAGTGCTGGAAGAACGTTGCCATAACGATCAGGGCAAAGAAACCGATGACCACAGAGGGGAAACCGGCAAGTATTTCGATGGCAGGTTTAATGAATTCCCGCATCCATCGGGGTGCAAAAGCCGCTGAGAAGAGTGCGGCAAGAATGGCTAAGGGGGCAGCGAAAAGAATCGCAATGATCGTTATTTTAAGTGTGCCAACAATCAACGGCAGCAACCCGTACCTGGGACGGTCGGAAACCGGCATCCATACTTTTCCTGTAAGACCTTTCAAGGTGACCTTGTTTCCTGCTCTGGATTCATCTTCCTTATAAGAAGAAACACCGGCTTCACCGGAAACCACGGTATCCTTTGTCGTGTCTGCTGTAGCGCCATATACTTCCTGTCTTGCCACCGGGATTT
>JBEKST010000300.1:0-3354 GCA_049516815.1 Bacteroidales bacterium
CCTGCTGGATGTTCTGCAAGAAGAAAAAGCCATCAAGATCCTGGATGAGATGGAAAAAGAATCTTCCGAAGAAGTCAGGGAATTGCTCGAATACCCGGATAAAGTGGTTGGTTCGATCATGACCACCGACTTTCTCACTTTTAAGGAAGATATGACCGTTGAAGAAACCATCAACGAAATACGCAAGGAACATCCTGAGCCTTCAAACATCTATTCAATTTTTGTTACGGATAAAAATAATAAGCTGGTTTATGCCATATCCCTTATGGAGCTGATCATTGCAAACCCATCCTTAACACTTAAAAAGATTAAAAAGCAGAAACTCCTTACGGTTTTCGACCAGGACAAGGTGGATTCGCTGGCCGAGCTATTTTCAATGTACAACCTGCTTGCCGTTCCCGTTATCAATCGCGACATGGAATTGGAAGGAGTCGTGGTAGTGGAAGACATCGTGGAAGATTTATTAAACCGGAGAAAAACCCGTTAATTTCAGGGAGGAGTCGGGATGGCCATTGCGATGAGAAGAAAATCGATCTGGCGGAATGTTGCTTTGTTCCTGGCGATTCTCGGACCAGGTATCATCACCGGCAGCGTGGATAACGATGCCGGCGGGATCACCACCTATTCCGTGGCTGGCGCCTTATACGGCTATAACCTGATCTGGACCCTCATTCCTTCGTTCCTCGTGCTAATCATCATTCAGGAAATGAATGCCCGGATGGGGATCGTCACCGGGAAAGGCCTGGCAGACCTGATCCGGGAGAATGCCGGTGTGAAAATTACCTTTTTTATCTTCATCGGATTACTGATAGCCGATATCGGTAACACAACTACTGAATTTGCAGGGGTAGCCGGCAGTCTCGGGATCTTTAGCGTGAGTAAGTACATTTCTGTTCCTACTGTAGCAATTATAGTCTGGATCATGGTGGTGAAAGGAAATTACAAGATCGCAGAAAGAATTTTTCTTGTATTCAGCGTTGCATTGCTGATGTATGTGGTCTCTGCATTGATGGGAAAACCGCACTGGCAGGAGATCGGGCATTCTATTATCCATCCCGAGATGAAAATAAATTCCCAAGGCATCGAAGTGATCATCGGGATCATCGGTACAACCATCGCCCCATGGATGCAGTTTTATATGCAATCGAGCGTGATCGAAAAGGGATTGAAGATACGGCAGTACAAGTATATTCTCATGGATATCATTGTCGGCTGCCTGGCAACCGTGGTCGTTGCTTTCTTTATCATGGTGGCCTGCGCTTCCACTTTGCACATTAACAACATCGTGATCAATGAAGCGAAAGATGCGGCAATGGCACTGAAACCATTAGCCGGTGCGATTTCGTCACAGGTTTTTGCCTTTGGACTATTCATTGCTTCGATCTTTTCTGCCACCATTTTACCGATTGCTACAGCTTTTTATGTTTGTGAGGCCTTTGGATTCGAAGCCGGGATCGACAAGAAATGGAAAGAAGCTCCTCAATTTTACTGGCTTTACACCGGCATTATAATACTCGGGGCAATTATAATTCTCATTCCCAACGCTCCACTGATTGCCATCACAATATGGTCGCAGGTTCTCAACGGAATGCTTCTTCCTGTGGTTTTGCTTTGTATGATCCTGCTGGTAAATAATAAAAAAATTATGGGGAAGTATGTAAACAAGCCGTTTCAGAATATTATCGGATGGAGCTCAATTGTAGTCCTGGTAGGATTATCCGTCACACTGATCCTGATGCCGCTCTTTAAATAATGCCCGGATAAAAAAAAACCGACCAAACCATATTACCTTTTCATTTTTGACCGATTAATGTGAAAATAATGAAACCGGCCGGACATTATTTGTACATTTGTTCACGGAGTAATTAAAAAAAAAAGAAAAATCATGGCAACAGGAATCAACAAAGTGATCTTGATCGGGAACCTCGGAAAAGATCCGGATATCATGCGGTTGGAAAGTGGCGTTAAAAAAGCATCATTTTCACTTGCAACGACAGAAGTTTACAAGAACAAAGAAGGTGCAAAAACAGAGCATACCGAATGGCATAACATTGTGCTATGGAGAGGGCTTGCAGAAGTGGCCGAAAATTACCTGAAAAAAGGTAACACGGTTTACATTGAGGGACGGATCCGCAGACGCGAGTATGAAGATAAAGAAGGCCAAAAACGCTTTATTAACGAAATTCTTGGCGATGCGATGATCATGCTGGGCGGCCCGAAACGCGAAAGCGCACCCGAAGGAAACGCTCCAATCGTGACTGAAAAGGAAAATGGCAACATAGAAACAACCACACCTGAGGATGACCTTCCCTTTTAGCAGTTTATGAGTTGGTGAGCTGATGAGCTAATGAGTTGAAGAGTTAAAAAAAAGTATTAACTCATGAGCTCGTGAGCTCATTAGCTCATCAGCTAATTTAGTTGCACACGAATGAGAATAAACCGATTCTTTTTATTAGCAATAATCCTGGTCGTACTCGCTTCCTGCCAGAATAGCCATGTTCCAAAGCCCCGTGGTTATTACCGGATCGATTTTCCAGTAAAGGAATACCGGTTGTTTGATACCACTTTTCCCTATACCTTCGAATACCCGGTATATGCAAAGATCGTTCGCGACAGTTCCCGTATGGCAGAACCCTACTGGATCAACATTGTTTACTATCCATATAATGCCCAACTGCATATAAGTTATAAAACCATCAACAAAAACCTGGCTACCTATCTCAACGATTCACACACCCTGGTGAATAAACACATTCCGAAAGCCAATGCCATAAGCCAACAGGAATATGTTGACACGGTTGAAAATGTGTTTGGGCTGGTATATGAGATCACCGGTTCTGATGCAGCATCCACTTATCAATTCTACCTGACCGACAGTACCAGGAATTTTGTCAGGGGTGCCCTTTACTTTGATCTTGTACCAAACAATGATTCCTTAGCGCCGGTCATTGACTTCCTGAAAAAAGATGTCAAACATATGATCACGACTTTCAGGTGGAAAAAGAGCGGCAGGCATTCAGCATTCTGAATTTTGAATCCCAGGTGTCACAAATTATTTGCAACTTTGCATTCATCAGAAGAGTAAGAATCATGGATCATATCTGCAAAATTAAAATCCATGAATGATTTCATCCTGAGTGTAACAGTCTCACCGGTAATATCAGACGAATCATCATTCATTAAAAACAACCTTTTCCTATGATTGAAACGATAAAACTCGGGACTCTTCGCTGGTCGCATCTTTTCCGACCAACAGAAGAGGAATTACAGGCATTACAGGATCACTACCATTTTCATCCTCTTGATATTGAAGACTGCAAAAGCCCTGTAAACCTGAGGCCAAAGATCGATATC
>JBEKST010000301.1:0-3339 GCA_049516815.1 Bacteroidales bacterium
ATGGTGGTTTACGGGATGTTGCTCCGCTGAAACCAGCCATACAGTCGGGTGCGGATACGGTGATCACAATCCTCTGTCAGCCTGAAACGTTGGGAACAAGCAGTTGCAATTATCAGAACCCTATACAACTGCTGGAACGCATGACCGATATCATGTGCAATGAAATAGAAAACAATGATATCGGAATATTTAACAATATAAACAATTTCGTTCCGGAGGATGGAAGTGCTGCTATTGATGGACCTTTCGTGGGAAAAAGAAAAATAAATCTGATTGTAATTCGTCCCGAAGCTGAGATTGAAGTGGATATTTCATCCTTTTCTTCAACTGATATTAAGAATATGATAGCTCTTGGATATCAAACCGCAAAGGATCAATTACATTAATTCCGGACTATCCCCCACCCTCAGAGATAATCATTCCTTCGTGAACCGGATACTGGTTTCATAGATTTTCAGAGTACTACCTCCACTCATTTCTTTGTTGCCAGTGTCAGGTTTTTGGTTGTGTTCAATTGTCGAGCTATTTTCCATTAATGATCAAAAATAGACTATGTTGCTTATATCGTCAAAACTCAGATAATGGTAAGATGGTAAAATGCAAAACCTGCCTGCCCTGCTTACCGGCAGGCAGGCGGTCGGCAGGTGGCAAAAGGGAACGGTTGTTTTGTTGATTATACCGATACGGAACAAGTTTGTAAAATCTTAGCTATTGTTCCTATCGGCATTACTGCATCTAAAAGAAAAATGCTTTACATTTTTATTAAGATGCAGTATAAAAGATTATAATTTTGATTTACGATGACTGGTCATGAGAAAAATCTGTCTTTTTTCTGTTTTATTCGTTTTCTGGATTTCGTGTGTATTTTCACAGACGCCAACTCAGGTTATCCGCGGGAAGATTATTGACGCTGAGACGAAAATCGGTTTACCTGGAGCTAATGTTGTTCTGATGTTTTCGGATCCCCTGAAAGGAGCCACCAGTAATTCAGAAGGGAATTTTATTATTGAGCACGTACCGGTCGGACGGCATGCACTCAAAGTCAGTTATGTCGGGTACAAGCCTGCCATCGTACCGGAAATTCTTGTCACTTCCGGGAAAGAATGTATCGTGAATGTCGAACTCCAGGTTCTCGTGGTGATATCGGGAGAGGTCGAAATAAAGGCAACCGTTAATAAAGATAAACCAACCAACTCAATGGCTATGGTGAGTGCCCGCTCATTCAATGTGGAGGAATCGCGCCGGTATGCTGGTGCAGTAGATGACCCGATGCGGATGGTTGCGAATTTTGCCGGTGTGGTTGCCAATGCCGGTGTAAATTCAAACGAGATCATGGTCCGCGGCAACTCTCCGAAGGGTTTGCTCTGGATGGTCGATGGTGTTGACATTCCCAATCCGAACCATTTTGCTTTTGTGGGAAATTCAGGGGGAGGATTTACCATATTCAGTAGCCAGGTTCTCAATAATGCTGATTTCTATACGGCTGCTTTTCCTGCACAATTCGGGAATGCTCTCTCCGGTGTATTTGATATGCGTTTCAGGAATGGGAATAACACCCGTCATGAATATGCCATCCAGCTTGGGTTGCAGGGGCTGGATGTTGCAGCTGAAGGCCCCTTTAGTAAAAAGCAGACATCCTCCTATCTTTTTAATTACCGTTACTCCATTCTTTCTTTCCTTCAGTACATTGATCCCTGGATGAAGAATAAAATCCCGACATTCCAGGATCTTTCCTTCAAGCTGAATTTCCCTACACCCCGGTCAGGGATATTTTCATTCGTCGGGATCGGAGGTCTCTCGAAGATGACACATCACCCCGTGATGGATTCTACCCAGTGGAATACGCTTGACAATCGTTCCGAAGATATTCTTAATAACAGGATGGGAGCTATCGCTCTTATTCACCAGGTTAATCTTAATAAGGTTACTTTATTGCGTTCCTGTGTTTCAGCAACTTATAATTTTATCGGGGATGACGAAAATCTTCTGAACTCCTCTTATGAGAAACAACCTGAAGATAGTTTAAAACATGAAAATTCGCGCATAACCGCGTCAGTTACCATCAATCATAAATTCGGAACAAGATATACGCTTCGCAGCGGTGCTATGTACAACTACTTATCTTACAACCTGGACATCAAATCACTTAACCCGTTTACCGGCATCTTTCAGCAGGTGAATAAGGGAAAAGGCAATTCAGGTATGGTACAGGCTTTTGCAGAATCCAGGATCGATGTTACAAACAACTTTTTTATAAGTGGGGGGCTCTATTTCCAGTACTTATCCTTGAATAATCATTATTCCATCGAGCCGCGGTTGGCACTGCACTGGCAGGTTAGTAGCAATCATGCTTTAAGCATAGGATATGGACTTCATTCCCAACTGGAGGATATCGGTTTATACCTGGTTGAATTCCCAGGTGCCCAGGGAATCAGCCGTCAACCTAACAGGAATCTCAATTTCGATCGTTCTCATCATTTTGTTCTGGGATATGATTATTCGATCCGTCCGGATATGCATCTGAAAATTGAAACCTATTACCAATACTTATATGATATCCCGGTAATGCCAGGTAGTTATTTTTCAATGATCAACAGCACCGGGGATTACAATAAAGATTCACTGGTAAATTCCGGTAAAGGACGAAATATGGGTATTGATATTACTTTTGAAAAATTCCTGACAAAACAATATTATACCCTGATAACAGTCTCTTTATTTGATTCAAAATATACCGGCGGAGATGGCATTGAAAGGAACACACAGTTCAATTCAAATTATGTGATCAATTTGTTGGGAGGAAAGGAGTGGACTATCAAGAAGAAGAATATTCTTGGCTTCAACCTGAAAGGCACCTTCAATGGGGGTGAATATTATGTTCCGATTGATCTAAAGAAGTCGATCATGCAACACCGGGAAGTATTGGATGAAACGAATGCCTATAAACTAAGGCTTCCCTCATTTTTCTATCTTGATCTGACACTGACCTACCGCTTGAATTACCGGAAAATTTCCGGAATCCTCGCCATTGAAATCAAGAATCTGTTGAATAACCAGCCAGATGTAGGGTATTTATATGATGATTTCAACCAAAATCTTGAACCTCAGAAATCGCTCGGTATTCTGCCTTTGATCAGTTATAAGATCGAATTCTGAGAAAGAAGACAAATGTAAAATGGTAAAATCTAAGATGGCAAAATGGATTATTTTATACCATTTTGCCATCTTACTACCTGCCTGCCGGCAGCTACGGTGTACCCACATCTTTTACAAGATTTGTTCCTTCTATTATATAACCAAGTCTGTCTAATCCTCGCTTTAACACTATTACTCCAGGCG
>JBEKST010000302.1:0-3272 GCA_049516815.1 Bacteroidales bacterium
CACAGGGCCGTGCGGAACAGTCGAACATACCAAGAATGGCTCTTGGGGTGACTTTTGCATTTTCAAGGTAGGTCCGGTAAACAATGCTGCCGCATCCGGAACCGAACGGTGCAATAACGCCATCCCCATCCACCTGGTCAAAGTTTGCCAGGGTGAACAGGCCCGAAAGAACATCAGGTGTTGCAAAGAAGATGACTCCTTCCGGGTTATCAGGTTCTTCCAGCTTATCCCATCGTTTAAAGACAATATATTTTCCTTCGGACGGGATATTCTGCATTTTTTTCATTATTTCTTTGACCATTTCCGGCGTACGGATATAACGTTCACCTTCCATTTCCCCCGGGATCCCGCAGGAAAGAAAATATTCAAAATTCGGTTGCAATCCTTTAGCATATCCGAAATACCGTCTTGATCCGCCACAACCTAATCCTGATTCATTATATGCAAGTGATTCACCTTTAAGTACCTTTGCCAGTTCGCAGATGATACAGTTCCATCCCTTGCTCTTATTTACCAGGGTGGCTGTTCCTGGGTTTGAGGAATAGAAATAGACAAAAGGTAATTTGGCTTTACCGAAGTACTTTTCCCACTTCAGCAGGAATTCGTTTTTAATTTTACTGTCCATAATTGTATTTTAACTTGCAATAGCCGGCATTTGACGGTCATATTGTTTATCGGTTATTAGCTTAAGCATGAAATCGGCAACATCTGCCCGGGGAATATGGCGTGAAACCGGTAAACCCATGGTGATCTTGTATTTCCCGGTTTTCGGAGCATCGGTCAATCCAGCAGGACGAATTATAACCCAGTCGATGTTACTTTCCTGGACAATTTTCATCTGCCGTACTTTATCTAAGAAAACCTGCTTCAGGAAGAAAGGTATTATGATTTTTCCAAAAAGGATTCCTGCATCATTGCCTAAGATCCCGGCGGAAGACATGCAGATGAAACGACTCACCTTGCATTCCTCCATGGCCCGGAGAATATTCCGTGTGCCTTCCGACAAAACGGTGCTGGGTTTTCGGGTTTCGACACCGAGCGCACTGATAATGACATCCTGGCCTTCGACAGCCTGTTTAACCTTATCATATTCCCCGATATCACCCTGCACCACGTGAAGATTTTTATGCTGGATTGTCACGGAGGAGGATTTTCGCGCAAAGGCTGTTACCTGGTGCCCTTTATCCAATGCCTGATAAACCGTTAGTATTCCGGTTCGGCCACTGGCGCCAAAAATTGCGATCTTCATATGTTGAATTTTTGTGCCAAGTTACGAATTTCCGGACGAAAAATCTTAATACATTTACACAAACATATTCTTTGTGGGTTACCAGGACCTCTTCCGCAAAAAGTCGATTGAACATATCCTGAAAGATGCAGACAGGCATCTGGGCGAGACGACCCACATGCACCGGAGCCTGAATGTACGTGACCTGACAGCCCTCGGGATTGCTGCGATCATCGGGGCCGGGATCTTCAGCACGATTGGTACAGCCGCGGCCACCGGCGGGCCTGCAGTTTCTCTTCTGTTTGTTTTTACTGCGGTAGCCTGTGGATTTTCGGCCATGTGCTATGCCCATTTTGCATCGCGTATACCCATCAGCGGAAGCGCCTATACTTATGCCTATGCCAGTTTTGGTGAATTGGTTGCCTGGATCATCGGCTGGGACCTTATTATGGAGTATGCCGTGGGCAATATTGCCGTTGCCATTTCATGGTCGGACTATTTTACTCATCTGCTGGGTGGAATCGGGATCCATTTCCCGGCTTTCCTTAGTGTGGATTACCTGAGCGCTGCCAGGGGGTACCATACAGCGATAGCTCAACTGGCGCATGGAGCATCCGTCAGCACACTATCGGAAAACCTCCGGGAAGCTTACCTGGCCTGGTCCCAGGCTCCTCATACCGGCAACTTCAGACTTATTGCCGATATTCCTGCTTTCAGCATCGTCGTCTTTATTACTTACCTTGTTTACATCGGAATTTATGAAACCAAGATGGCCAGTAATATCATGGTTTTGCTGAAAGTGGCAATCCTGCTGGTCGTCATCGGGGTGGGATCTTTTTATATTGATCCGAAAAACTGGAGCCCTTTTGCCCCTAACGGAATAGGAGGTGTACTGAAAGGAGTTGCAGGAGTGTTTTTTGCGTATATTGGTTTTGATGCTATTTCAACCACTGCCGAAGAATGTAAAAACCCGCGCAGAGATCTTCCGCGATCGATGATCTATGCCCTTATCATCACCACCGTGCTGTACATCCTAATAAGCCTGGTGCTTACCGGTATGGTGAATTACAGCGGCCTGGCAGTGGGGGATCCCCTGGCCTATGCATTTCAAAAGCTTCATCTTACAAAATTGTCGGGGATCATTGCCATCTGCGCCGTGATCGCAATGGCCAGTGTATTGCTGGTATTCCAGGTTGGCCAACCCCGGATCTGGATGAGCATGAGCCGCGACGGTTTACTGCCAAAGATCTTCTCCCGTCTTCACCCGAAATTCAAAACACCGGCATTTTCTACGATCGTAACCGGTATCATCGTTGCTATTCCGTCGCTTTTCCTCAACCTTACCGAGGTCACCGATCTTACCAGCATCGGAACCCTCTTTGCATTTGTGCTTGTTTCAGGTGGCGTGCTGATGCTCGAAAAGGATAAAAAAGAAAGGATCGGTGAGGAGAGGGAAAAGGGGTTTCATATTCCCTATTTCAATTGCAGGTATATTCTGCCTCTCCTCTGGGTAGTCGTGTTTGCGGTGCTCTGGTACTGGAATCCACCGGAATTACAACAATTGATGCATGAGAGCCTGGGTGGAACAACCGAATCATTTTCTTCCTTCCTGTGGCATTTATTCAAAACCGAATTTCCGGTTATCTTATTTATCATTTCTGCAATTATCCTTACGGGGATCAGCATCTGGAAACAAATGACCCTGATCCCGGTAATCAGTCTCCTGATTAATTTCTACCTGATGGCCCAGCTCGGGATAACGAACTGGATGCGATTTTTCATCTGGCTGATTTTCGGATTGATCATATTTTTTACATTTAGCAGGAAGCACAGTCTTATTTCAATGAAGAATGAAGAGCAAAAGTCTGAGGTCTGAGGGCAGAAGTCAGAGGACTGAGAATGGAGGATGGAGAATGCAGAATACAGCCTGCCTGCCGCAGCTACGGTGTACCCACAAATAACACTAAATTTGTAGGATGAATCAAAACATAAACCCAGTCGCATTTTTCCCGGATTATACAGGACATCTTAGTGATTTACGTTT
>JBEKST010000303.1:0-3251 GCA_049516815.1 Bacteroidales bacterium
ATATAAATACGCCCGAGAAAGAGACCAAGGCGCAAATCATCGCCCGTTCGCTGGCGGATGCCGTAGTATTTCTGGAATCAACTTTGGGCAATGATTCCGGTAAATGGAGTTGGGGTGCTCTGCATACCTATACGTGGGAAACCGACACTTCTCAAATGGCGCCGCATCTTGGTTTTATTGAACGCACGGCGCTGAAAAGTTTGTGGTCATATTTTAACCGGGGCCCGTATTCCGCTGGGGGGGATATCTTCACCCTGAATGTGTCAGCCTATATGATGGGTAAGGATTTCAAGACCTGGCTGATTCCTTCCATGCGTATGATTATTGATTTCAGTCAGGAGGAGCCGATGCTGGCGGTGAACAGTACCGGCCAGTCGGATAATCCTTCGAGTCCTCACTACGACGATGGAATCAAGGCCTGGCGAGATGGTAAGTATATCCAGTTCCCTTTCAAGGATGCGGCTGTTAAAGATCAATATCAAGATGTGATGCAGCTTAGTCCATCCGCGATAAGGCAGTGATTTCTGTGAAGCGAAGGTTCATTTCGTTTGATTTTTAAGTGCTTTTTTTCTTTTCATTATTATTTAGAAAGTGTAAAATTCTCCTGAAAATTGAAAAAGACCGACCAAGTATATTAATTGTTGGGTCAAACGAATGAATACGAAAGATGGCTAAGATGACAGGTTTTCTGGAATCAGTTGTAATAGGAGTTTTGTCAAGTCTGGTGGCATCGCTTATTTTCTTGTTCTATCTTACTCGAGTCAGACCAAAAATTGAGATATCCGACCAAGTTGCAAGAACAATCAGCGCAAGTGGCAAGACAATATATCGAATAAAGGTTATCAACAAATCCAGAGTGCCAATAATTAATATAAAAACACAGCTTCATGTCATGAGGCCTACTACAGTACCAGCCGGGATAATCTACATTTCTAAGGATATTACCTTTCAGCAAAGTGAGATTATGGAGTTGTCAAAGTTCGATACACAGGACAAAACAGCTGCTTATGCTTATCGCTTTCGTTCCTATGATGCGCTTGATGATTTATGGAGTGAGGATTCTCAATCCTATTTGAGGTTCAGGATTAGAGCAACCCATTCTGTTTCTGGCTTTACGAGAGTGTTTCGCAAGGACTATTACACAAGACGCAATTCAATTATGTACGGCGAATTTGACTTTGGTAATTCAATGAAGATCAGGTGATCGCATTTGTCTAATCAAGGCACCCAACGGGTCAATACAGCCGATCGCTACGCTCCGGCTGATGTTGTCGTTATAACATATATTGTAAATACATTTGTAAAGACAATTTTTTTGTGATATTATAAAGCCATGAAAATAATAAAATGGGACGAAGCAAAAAACAAGATTTTCAAGGAAGAAAGAGGTGTTTCGTTTGATGAAATATTAGATTCAACATTTTTAGGAGCTGAAAAAAATCGTACGAGAAATAATCAAATGGTTTTGTTATATGAATACAAGAAATATGTCTGGGTTGTGCCTTGTGTTGTTGAGGATAAATATATTTTTCTGAAAACAATGTTTCCTAGTCGCAAATATACAAAAATGTTTAAAAGTAAAAAAGGTGAAAAATGAAAAAGCTTACATTAACAAAAGAAGAAAAAGGAATTGAAAATGCTTTGATGAGCGGTGAATTCAAACCGGTAAAGGGAAAAGAATTGGAAAATATAGAAAAAGCTCTCAAGGCAAGAAAAAAAGACACAACGATGACTATTAGAGTCAATAGCGAAGATATTGAGAAAATTAAGGGCAAAGCAAAAAAACTGGGAATAAAATATCAATCTTATATTTCAGAAATTATACATCAAGTTGCTCAATAAAAATTATAATGAATAGATAATTATAACGAGGACAATCCCGCAGATCACTGCGTTTCGGCTGTTTTCTACTTTACCTCATAAAAATAACTGATATGTAACAAATAATTGCATAATGCTATATACTGTTATATAATGTAACTATAATGCAATATGGAGGAAAAATTATGTCTACAGCAGTAAGGATATCAGAAGAACTTGTCCATGAGGCTAAGAGATCCGGGCGGATTGACCATAGGTCTTTGGCGGGTCAGATAGAGCATTGGGCGCGCATGGGAAAATGCGCCGAAGAGAATCCAGATTTGTCATATTCCCTCATTAAGGAAATCTTGATCGGGCTTGATGAATTAGATCAGGGCGAAAAAACAGAATACAAGTTCGGTTAGATTGTCATGAAAATCTACCAGTCAAGATTATTTGAGAGAAAAGTAAAGAAGATGTCCAAAGCCGAAAAGGGCATACTGGATCGCGAGATAAAAAATATTGCGGAAAACCCAAATATTGGTGAAGAAAAAAAGGGTGATTTGAAAGGTGTTTTCGTGCATAAATTCAAACTCAAAACAAATTTGTACTTGCTTGCATATAGAAAAACGGGCGTAAATTTAGAACTGATCATGATTGGATCTCATGAGAATTACTATCGCGACCTGAAAGGTTACTTGAAAAGCAGATAAGTCGGGTAACATCAAAGTTAATTCAGCCGATCGCTACGCTCCATTTGATTTCTATGTTCTGTCATAGAAGTTTAAAGATAATAACTTCATTCGTGTAGATTTCTTGCGGAAAACATCAGGGTTCCTGTTTAATATTATATTCCCTTCCATTATAAATTATGTCTTATCAATCATATTAAAAACGGCTGGTAAATTCCTTCGGGATGGGATATTAATGCTTTATTAAAATATCAGCCCTTTCCGGACGATTTTTCGTTTTGCAAAAGGGATTTAGGAGTTTATCATGTCTTCAGAAAAGAAAAAATCTCAGTTCCGCGGCGCGTCCAAATACGTCTTGGATGATGAACTGGCGGAAATCGTAAATGTTTCGATGGCTTTGGAAATGCCTCTTCTACTCAAGGGCGAACCGGGTACGGGAAAGACCATGCTGGCCCATGCCATTGCCGAAAGCCTGCAAATGCCCCTCATTATTTTAAACGTCAAGTCAAGCATGAAACTTATCGAGGCCCTGTACCAGTACGACACTCTGACACGTCTCAATGACAGCCGCTTTGGCGATTCCAAGCGGGATGTGAGCAATATCGAGGCCTATATCAAAATGGGTAAAATCGGTCAGGCTTTCACGGCCGATAAAAGGACAATCCTTCTGATCGATGAAATCGACAAGGCCGATACGGATTTTCAGGATGACATGCTGGATGTCCTCGATCAAATGCAGTTTGATATCATCGAGATCGA
>JBEKST010000304.1:0-3249 GCA_049516815.1 Bacteroidales bacterium
CTGGATAGCCATGGAACGAGAGACGGCCAGTAGCCTCAGCCGCTGGGTGTTTTTCTCTGATTTTTCTGCTTTTATCCGTTCATTATCGGCGATCAGCTTTTGTGAAATTGCCTCTTTACGCTGCGATTGAGCTTCATCCCTGGCGACAAGGGCCTCTTGCTTCGATTCATCCGCTTTCTTTTTCTGTTTAATCGCTACATCCGTTTGTTCTTGTGCAATGACCTGCTGTTTTACTGCATATTGCCTTTGTTGTTCCGTGATCATTTTCTGTTCTTCGGCGATTTGCTGCTGCTGTTCCGATATTTTCTTCTGAAGGATCGCCTCTTTGCGTTGTTCCTCCATTCGTTTTCGTTCAAATAAAGCCAACTTTTCCTTTTTTATAGCCTCTTTTCGGCTGGCTTCTGCCTTAAACCGGAGGTTCAGGGAGATCAGGAGAAAAAGAATCGAAATGAGTGCGGCAATTCCAAGGACAAGAGCTGAGGTTTTGGCCCGCTTGAGGTTCCTTTTTTGCTGGTTTTCCTTTTTTGACAGTTCTAACTCGTTTTGTTTTTTGCTGTACTGCAAAAAGGTCATAGCCCGATCGAATGCTGGATCATATCGCATTGCCCAGGTAGCATTTGGCTTGGTCTGATCTTTCCACCGCAATGCAAGTTGCAGTTCCGGATTGATCCACAATCCTGTTTTCCCCTCCTGGTATAGCTCGGCAGATTTTGAAAGGCGCATATAAAGTTGGGCCGACTGGGTTTCCTCTTCGACCCATTTCCGCAACCTGGTCCAAACCCGCATGATGCTCTCATGGGAAATATCAATTGTGGAATCCGGATTGAGTTCAACATGGGCCGAAGGCATCAGGAAAGCACAACCCGGTCTCCTGAAATTATCGATGACCCTTGTGACTTCTTCTTCGCGGACCTCGGCCAATGTAATGATCTCACTCAACTGTGTCGGACGGCGGGTGCCGCGGCTTTCCTTTGTAAAATCGGTGAGCGCCTTGAATAATTTTTCTGCTATGTGTTTGTTTTTATCATCTTTAAGTTCGGCATATATTTCTTCCAGGTGAACTGACAGGGCCTCTTTCATGGTACCAATGGCGTTATAATGCTCCACACCGATCGGCTGATCGCCAATACGGTTCAGCATCCAGTAGTCCCAGGTGCGCATCATGGCATGCTGCAAGATGGGTAATTGATCCGGATCATCCCCTACATCGTTCAACAGACGCTCCACCAGGTCATCCGCGATTTTGCAACCCATGATAAGGACAGGTCCGGTAATTGCAAGTCGCTGTTCGTCATTATTCATCCGGGGAACCAGATAATATCCTTTGTTGATCATTTCGCTGAGACCCCTGAATTCCGTGCATTCATCCAAAAAATCTGTGCGCATCGAAAGTACAATGTAGACTGGTATTTCAGCGTGATCGATGGCAGTAAGAATAAGGTCAACAAATGCAGAGGTTTCCAGAATGGTATGGAACGAAGTCCTGTTTTTTTTAAACCTGAACAATTCTTCAAACTGGTCAATGATGATCAGCCTTGATTGTTCAGCCGGGTTGTCAATGGTGTTCAAAATATTCACCAGTCCATCTTTTCCCGAACGCAGTTCTGTCGCAATGGCTTCTGCTTTATTATCGCCGTCTGCCAAGGAGAGGGCCAGGTTCCCGATCGGATCATCTGAAGGGTGAAAAATACTCAACTTCCAGGTTGTTGAGAAGTGTCCAGTTTTATTTTTAAGCAAGGCAGGAATAACGCCGGCCTTGATTAGTGAAGATTTGCCGCAACCTGATGATCCGACAATGGCCAGAAACCGCGTTTGAGATAATTTTTCAATCAGTTCCTTTACTTGAAGTTCTCTGCCGAAAAACAGCTCATCTTCATGAATTTCGTAACTCCGGATACCTGGAAATGGGTTTTCGTGAAGGAGGAGTGATGCCATAGATGGTTTGAAAAATTGATTCAGTAACAAACTTACATAATAATCTGGGAAAATAATTGAATAAATCTTTTTCAATTTAAAAATCAATTTAACCTGAAAATCTTTTAATTTTATCCTCTATATAAATCGGAATATGGATGAGACTAAATATGATTCAAATAATTCTTCCGAAAGAGAGAAAATTGAGGATCAGTTAAAGGATGCCCGTAAGCAAATTGAAGAATGCGAGAAAATGGCGACACTCGGTCAGCTTACCGCTGGAATTGCGCATGAGATCAAAAACCCACTCAATTTTATTAAAAATTTTTCTGAACTGACCCTGGAACTGATTCAGGAATTAAATGGGGAGCTTGGTAAGCTTGCCAAATCAATGGATCAGAAAGAAGTTGAATATCTGAAGGGGATCCTTGCCGATATGAGTGGAAATATCATGAAAATCAGTGAACATGGTAAGCGTGCCGAAAGCATCATCCGCGGGATGCTGCTCTATGCGCATGGAAAATCAGGAGAACATGTACCTACCGATATCAACGCCATGCTAACTGAATTTGTCAGTTTGGGTTATCAGGGGATGAGGGCATCAGACAATACATTCAATATTAAAATCGAACATGATCATGATCTCTCAATCGGCATGATTAGCGTTGTGCAGCAGGATATCGGCCGGGTTTTTCTAAACCTTATCAACAACGCCTGCTACGCTACCCATCAGAAAAAGAAAGAACATCCCGACGACTATAGTCCTTTGTTGAAGACCAGCACCAGGAACCTGGGCGATCAGGTTGAAATTCGTATCAGGGATAATGGAAATGGGATACCACCGTCGTTAACCGAAAAAATATTTGATCCGTTTTTTACAACGAAACCCGCCGGATCCGGCACCGGTCTTGGGTTGTCGATCAGTTACGACATTATTGTGAATCAACATCATGGTGAGATTAAAGTCGAAACCATAGAGGGTGAATTTGCTGAGTTTATTATCAGGTTACCAAAAACAAAAGACATAATATGAATAATAGCCCTCAACCAAACTGTAAAATTCTTGTCGTTGATGATGAAATTGACCTTGAACCCCTGGTTCGTCAAAAATTCCGCCGTCAGATCCGCGAAGGTGTTTATGAGTTTCTTTTTGCATTCAATGGCCTTGAAGCGCTGACAAAATTGATCGAGTACCCGGAAATCGGGGTCATTCTTTCAGATATCAACATGCCTGAAATGGATGGATTGACTTTGCTCACAAAGTTGAAGGAACTTAAAACTCCTAGTCTGAAAACGGTGATCGTTTCAGCATACGGTGATATGGACAATATCCGG
>JBEKST010000305.1:0-3241 GCA_049516815.1 Bacteroidales bacterium
AGGACGTGACCTACAACGCGACGACCTACGAGTTCTCCTATCTTTTCCGGCGGCCAGTGGCGGGCTTCTTCAACGATTTGTTTGATCACATCAACGAATTTATAACCAGCATTCTTTGTAGCTGCAATAAAACCGCCCGACTGTGAAATGCAAGGATTCAGGTTCAGGTCGATGACCATGGGAACCCGGTCGGCGCCCATGCGGAAATCAATCCTCACATATCCCTTAAAACCAAAGCTGTTCCAGCATTTCTTGCAAATCTTTTCGATTTCAGCCTTGATATCATTATCCTTTGCCGGTAATCTAAAGGTCCGGAGTGTATGAGAATACTCGAATGAATCTTCTTTCCATTTTGCGGTATACCCCATGATCCTGGGTTTCCCTTCCGGGTATTTCAGGAAAGTCATCTCAGCGATGGGAAGCACCACAGGCCCTTCTTTGCTTCCTATGATCGAAACATTGAATTCCCTTCCTTCGATAAATTCCTCGATAAAAAAGTAATTTTTGTTTTTCGTGGTGATCCTCTTAATGAAATTTTTATCCGACCCGTCAAACACGCTGTCTTCATCCAGGCCAAGCGATCCTTCTTCCCAGGTAGGTTTCAGGATGTATTTCCGGTCTTTTTTAAGTTTTTTAAGTTGATCAAGGGTAACCCAATCCGGCGTTTTGACGCCAATATTCGTCAGCTGTTCTTTCGCCAGGATTTTGTTTGCGGCAAAAAATAGTGGAATCAAGGGATTTCCAGAGAAAGGAATATTCAGATGTGTCAGGATTGCTGCGGGTATATATGCAAATTCTCCTTTGTTATCAAGTGTTTCGGCGAGGTTGAAAATGAAAGCCGGCTGGATCTTCTGAAGATCTTCGATCGCCTTGCTGAGGTTCAGGTCGATCTCGTATTCCACGACCTTGTATTTCAGTTTCACCAAAGCATCCGACACAATCTTCACCTGGTCGAGGACATCCAGTTCATCGTCTTTGGGATTGGCCGATATCCTGTTAAAGAGAATTAGTGCAGTCTTGGTCATGTAGGTCATGTTTTAATCATATGAAGATAGTTCCCAAAGCGCTTATTAAAAAGAATTTTTTTATCATTAAAGACAAACATTAACAACTAAGTCACAGCAAATCTCTGTGTCTCTCTGTGCATGCTCTGTGGTTCTCTGTGTAATTCCCCTTCCAGGAAAATATTTGTTACACAGAGAACCACTGAGAAAAATAGAGGTTCACAGAAGAACTCTTTTTTCGTTTCTAGATCACTGCTTGCCGGTTTACCTGCTGAAGGCATGGCAGGCAGGTTTGTGGTAAAAAATTTTAACCACGAAAGATCACAAAGGTATTCACTAAGATGCACAAAGGTTTTTTTTTCTGCGAAAATCTACAAGAACGATTTAAATTATTTTTTTGAAGTTCCTGATAAGATGATCAGAATTATTCTTTGTAGTGATTTCTATTTTGTTGTAAGAATTCTTTTTTTTGCCGAATCGATAATAGTTTTTATTATGAAAGAATAATCGTAGCCATTCATCCTTGCCAGAATTGGCAGGTCAGAAGTAATATCGTTCAATCCTGCAAGCGGGTTGACCTCGATGAAATTGGGAATTCCGGCAGCATCCATCCTGACGTCGATACGGCCTGCGTCGCAGCATCCAAGCGCTTTCCATGCATCCAGCGCCATTTTACTGCATAAACTCATGACCTCGGGTTCAGGAAGTGCATAATCGATGTATTGCTCGTAATTGGTTTTCAGGTCGTAAGAATAGACACTTTCCTTGGCAATATTTCTGAAGAGGACTTCCATGGTGCCAACCGAAAAACTTTCTTCGCCGGTACCCAGGATTCCAACCGTAAATTCCCTTCCGGGGAGATAGGTTTCAACAAGCAGGGAAATGTTCCTGCTTTTCCACTTTTCGTTACAGGTTACTTTGAGTTCTTCGGGGTTCCTCACCTTCGAATTATAACCGATCCCCTTCCCGGATCCTTCTGCATTCGGCTTTACAAAAAGGGGATAAGAAAGGTTAACCTTTTCAAGATCTTTTGCTGATTCCACAATGGCAAAGTCGGGAGTGGGAATTCCGCAGTCGCGGATAACACGTTTGGTCATTCCCTTGTGGAGGGTAAGTGCCAGAACCAGCGGATCGGAAAAAGTATAGGGAATGAAATAAGCATCGAGTATTGCAGGAACCTGCGCTTCACGGCCGATTCCATATAGACCTTCGCTGATATTGAAGACAAGGTCCCAGCGTTTGCCTTCAACAAGTTTTTGGGTAAGGTTCAGGATGTGCCCAATTCTTTCCGTAGAATGACCCAGGAAATGCAATTCCCGCTCGATGGCTTCGATGGTACTTTCCTTATCAAATTCGGCGGTTTCTTCTTCTGAAAACCCTTCTTTCAGATAATCTGAGCGAAGATCATAAGTGAGGCCGATTCGCATAGATTACTCCTTGAAATCAGGATACCTAAAGAGCTTGTTTTCGTAATTTTTCAATAAAATATATTCCCCATCCCTTCCCTGGTTATAATCGGGCAACAAAGGGATCTTACCTCCTCCACCAGGTGCATCGATCACATACTGAGGAACTGCATATCCAGTGGTATGGCCTCTCAACCCACGGATTATCTCGAGCCCTTTTTCAACAGGAGTGCGAAAATGAGCGGATCCGAGGATAGGGTCGCACTGGTAAATGTAATATGGCCGCACCCTGAATTTTAGTAAGCCTTGCATCAATTTCTTCATCACGGGAACATTATCGTTGATCCCTTTCAGCAGGACTGTCTGGCTGCCCAAAGGAATTCCGGCATTGGCAAGCCTTTCACATGCCTCCTTGACCTCGATAGTGAGTTCGTCGGGATGGGTGAAATGGATGCTGATAAAGAGGGGATGGTATTTGCGGAGGATATTTACCAGTGAACGGGTTATACGTTGTGGCAATACAGCCGGTACTTTTGTGCCGATACGGATGATCTCGACATGTTCAATGGCTCTTAACCGTGAGAGGAGATAATCGATATGCTGGTCGGGCATTGTCAGGGGATCACCTCCCGATACCAGCACATCCCGGATCTCAGGGTGATGCTGTATGTATTGCAGTGCAGGTTCCCACGCCTTGGTCCCTATATGGCATTTGTCTTTTGCTACCATGTGCGAACGCGTACAATAACGGCAGTATGTAGAACAGAATCCTGTGGCAAGGAACAGCACCCTGTCGGGATACCGGTGTACGATGTTTGGAACCGGGCTGTC
>JBEKST010000306.1:0-3235 GCA_049516815.1 Bacteroidales bacterium
GTAGCCTCGGAAGTTGCCAAAGGGATCGCAAATGTCGGCCTGGAGACCGGGAAACCTGTGATTTACGGCATTCTTACCACAGACAGCATCGAACAGGCGATCGAACGGGCCGGTACGAAAAGCGGGAATAGGGGATTTGATGCTTCGTTGGCTGCTATCGAAATGGTAAACCTGATGAAAGCCATCTGATACCAGTTCCGGGCATCCTTCTTCCATTACAACTGGTTCCGGCATCGCCGATGGGACCGAGATCTCAAGGTAAACGCCATTAATCCCCTTTCCGATAAAAATACCTTGGGCACGATTCATAACCCCGGTTTCACCGGATATAAATCCACTACTTACCACTCCCGTCATTTCCGGAAGGGGTATTATTGAAAAATCAAGGGTGACTTCGGAACAACCCCGCAAATTTGACCCCGTAAAACTTTGTCCAAAACTATACTGGACGATACCCAGAAGGAATAAAGCAAAACATCTCAGTTTCAACCTCTCTATCTACCTTTCCCCCACCATCTATGCAGGCTCAAATATAAGGCAAAAAAGAGAAAAAAAAGTAGGTACAAGAAATATTTATCAACAATTATGGTATCAGTCCTGAAAATAATTGTGGGGCATCATTTCCGAATGATCACGAAAACGGTCCGCCGGTTTTTTGCGCGGCCCTCTTCGGTATCATTGGATGCTACCGGAACGGTTTTTCCATAACCCTTGTATGTCAGCCGTTTTGGAGCAATATTGTTAACGATAAGGTAATTGTAAACCGATTTTGCCCGGTTGGCGGAGAGTTTCAGGTTATCGGCATCATTACCGATATTATCGGTATGACCCTGGATCTCGATATAAATGGAAGGATTTTCTTCAAGGAATTCGATCAGTAGATCCAGGACGGCTTTCGATTCCCCTGTCAGGTCAAAGGAATTAAAGGCAAAATAAATATCGTTGATACGGTACGATTTATTCAACTCGATCTGCTGGATCTCGAGGTCTAAGTGTGCCGGCATCCTGTAAATACTGTCGTCCCTGGCAATATAACGCGTTTCATAAACGTAGCCTTCCTTCTTCACCGTCATAATATAATCATTGTTGAAAGGTGCAACTGCAACATATTTCCCGGTTATGGAATCAAGCGGGATCTCCGATATTTTTTTAGTCTCCATGTTTTTCAGCTCGATACGGGTTTGGACCATCTCGGTCTCGGTTTCCGCCCTTACCGTTCCCGAAACGAACAGCACTTTTCCCGGCTTGGCCTTGTCGTAAAGGTCGAAAGAATAAAGGTCCCATCCTCCCACACCTTTTAATTTATTAGAGGCAAAATAACCTTTCTGTCCATCTGTGCTCACGAAAAAGCCGACTTCATCATCGGGTGAATTGATCGGATACCCGATGTTAACCGGAGTCGACCAGGTTCCATCATCTTTGAGACGGGAATAGAAGATATCATATCCTCCCAGTCCTAACCATCCATCCGAAGAAAAATATAGTGTTTTTCCATCGGGATGGATAAAGGGTGATTTTTCATTCCCGGTAGAATTGATAGTAGGCCCTAAGTTTATTGGGGTTCCCCATTCCCCGTTATCATTCTTAACCGACCGATAGATATCATAACCTCCAAATCCGCCCGACCGATCACTAATAAAATAGAGCGTCTTACCGTCTGCCGAAATGCTTGGTTGTGACTCCCAGGTGGTGGGCAGGTTAATCTTATCGCTGACACTCTTGATCGGAGTCCATTCGCCGTCAACCAATTCGGAATAATAGATGTCGCAGTTGTAATAGGTATGGTTTAAGGTGTATTTGCATACTGTGTAATAAAGCGTTTTATTGTCCACCGTCAGAGTAGCTCCACCTTCATTGTCGTTGAGATTAAAAGGATCAGGCATTTCCTCCCCTTTCGTGAACTTCCCGTCAGGCTGAAGCTGACTGAACATGAATTTCTCCTTGTATTTTTCCGATTGAATAAGGGTATTCTTTTCTCCCTCAAGTTTCGTTTCCCGCGTAAAAAAAGCCATTTGGTTGTCCGCAGTAATAATGGGCAGGTATTCGTTTTCGGGAGTAGAGATTCCTTCCACAACCTTTGGATCAAAGGGTACAGGGTTGTGTGTCATCTGAAGATAAAACTTTGAATATTTCAGAAGATCGACCGCCCGGGAATAATCCTTATCGGATTTTATCTTATCAACATCTTTCAGGAAAGCCTCACAATAACGCATGGCCGAGTCGTACTTCTCCGATCCGTAACAGATCTCTGCCAGGTAATAATAGGCATATACATTATAGGAAGGACATAATTCAATGACCTTCAGGAAATTTTTCTCCGCATCCCTGAAATTAGAATTTGTACGTTTAAAATAGGAAAGCCCCAGTACATAATAAGCATCTGTAAAATCCGGCTCCTTATTAACAATGTTCTTCATGATCCGTACTGCCTCTGTGTAATTGCTTTTTTTAAAAAAATCAATCCCTTCATGATAGCTCTTTTCAATTTTTTTGTAGTATGACCGTGCACAGGAATCAGCAGTTTGCGGACAGGCTGTTACTGAAAAGAAAAAAAACAAGGAAAAAAGAAGTGTGAAAAACTTAACCGGCCAGTGACGGGGTATCATCCGTTGAAATTTTATCAAAGGTAAAATTATTTTTCGTTTTATGATTATGTTTATCTTTACCCGCTGTTGGAAACGCACATTCATCAAAAAGCTTCATTCTATTAAGAAAGATCAATCTATGACACGATTTTTTACGGCAACTGCTCTTTTTTCATTTTTTTTTATCATCCATCTACAAGGACAAACCCCAGTGCCGAACGGCGACTTTGAGACCTGGATAACCTATAGCAGTTATCAGAATCCACAATTCTGGGATACGCCAAACCAGGCAATTGCACTTGCCTTTCCCTTTGGTACTACGGTGGTTACCAAAAGTACTGATCATGAATCAGGAAGTTTTTCTGCAAGGCTGGAGTCGAAACAGCTGACAGTGCCATCGTTAGTTATTCCGGGGGTTGTGACACTCGGGAAACTGACCATTAATATTTACACACTGACCTATGCCATCACTGGGGGCGTTCCTATAAATGACAAACCCACTCACCTGAAAGGTTTTTACAAGTTTCAGCCCAAGGGTAGCGACAGCTGCGCAATCGGCATCGGGTTTACAAAATGGAATAATGGGACCAGGGATACTGTGGGATACGGATTGTTTTCGACCCATGATTCGATAAATGTTTGGACTCCTT
>JBEKST010000307.1:0-3201 GCA_049516815.1 Bacteroidales bacterium
AGACGGGGATTGCACGTACCGGGAAATTGCTTGCCTGTGACTGGGAAGGGGTTCGCCCCGATGTATTGATCCTCGGAAAGGCTTTATCGGGTGGACTTTACCCGATATCTGCCGTGCTTGCCGATGATGTCATCATGATGGTAATCAAGCCGGGCGAACATGGATCTACCTTTGGAGGAAATCCAATTGCCAGCCGTATCGCGATTGCAGCGCTGGAAGTGATCCGGGATGAAAAACTGGCAGAAAATGCTTATGACATGGGCATCATTTTCAGGAGAGAACTTGAGAATATCCAGTCACCCATGGTTGAACTAGTAAGAGGAAAAGGATTACTCAACGCTGCAGTTATTAAACCGATGAACGGAAAAACCGCATGGGATGTATGTCTCAAAATGCGGGACAATGGACTACTGGCAAAACCCACGCACGATCACATCATCCGCTTCGCACCGCCGCTCGTCATCAGCGAAGCACAAGTGAGGGAAGCCGTTGAGATCATCCGCCTTTCGCTGAAATCGTTTGAATAAGGTTTTTCCTACACATTACCCAAACCCACACTTAGCGTAACGCGTAACGCGTTTTAAAAAGTTGCCTGTAACTTCAGATTAAATTGCCGCGGCGTAAGGTAATTCGGAACCGCATACTGCTGGTTATTGATATCAGTGACCCACAGGTAGGAAACCGTATTACTGATCTGCAGCAGGTTGAATACTTCCAGGGAGACCCACATAGAACGAAAGACCCGGAAAGGGTTTTTTTTCGAAAAGGTTGTTTTTTCCCCGATAATCTGCTTTGATAAGCCGATATCCACTCTCCTGTATGGTGGCATGCGCAGGGTCTGTTGATTCAATGGCACATTCGGCGCACCGAATGGCAGGCCGGTACCGTAGAAAAGCGTCAGGTTCATACGCCAGGAAGGATAATGTGGAATATAATCCTGGAAGAAGATGCTAAGGTTTATGCGCTGGTCGGTAGGGCGTGGGATCCAGTCACCGCTGATATTTTCTTCGGTCTTCATGATTGACAAGCTGGCCCAGCTTTCGATCCCTTTCACGAATTCACCGTTTACCCTGAAATCGACACCAGTAGCATATCCGAATGCATTGTTCGTGCCGTAATAACTGATCTTCAGGTTATCGATGGAATAGGGAATGAGGTTGTTGATGTATTTGTAATATGCTTCTCCCACGAATTTGAAAGGACGTCCCCATGCATTGAAATAAAGATCACTGCCTGCCACAACCTGGATTGCCCGCTGCGCTTTTAACCCCACAACGATATTACCCTTCAGATCGGTAAGTTCACGGAAAGAAGGCGGCTGAGAATAATATCCGCCCGAAACGCGAAAAACAACTTCCTTCTTCCAGTGCGGCTGAAAGGAAATATTAACCCTTGGATCCAGCAGGAATTGCTGGTTATAATCCCAATACATCGTACGCAACCCGGCAGTCAGGGCAATATCACTCTTTTCATTTTTCAAAGTCCATGTATTCTGAAGAAATGCCGAATACCGGTTCGACTCTTCCTGGCTCTTGTTTTTAATTGCATTAAACAGCAGAAGGGAGTCGTGGGGTGGATTTTGGGAACCGAGCGAATCAAGCGGGTGCGGTAAAGAATACCCCGCCGAATCCTGCATCTCCCATTCATTGACAACATAATGAAAAAACTCATGCTGGTATTTGATACCCCATAGTGTCAGGCTGTTCTTCTTCTCATAGGCGCCCCGGTGCTCGAGATTAAACACAGTCCCATCCAGCGAATTCCGGGCATGGTTCAGGAACGAGCCTACCCCCAGGGCTTCGGTTACCTGACCGACATTGCTGCTACCTTGGTTAACTTCAAGTTTCCCGAGCCAGTATTCAGCAGAGATGTCATAGGTTTCATCTTCGATGGTTTGATAACCGGAGACAGTGAATTTCAACCGTAACTCCGGAGTTGGCTTATAGGTTGCGGTCAGCGCACCAAGCCAGTTCTGGTAACTGTCAACCTCTTGCCCGTCGAAGAAAATGGTAAGTTTATAAGCCTCGCCAAGAGTTCCGAAGCTGGTTTCACGCGTTTGAGGAACCAATTTAAAAGAGTTGTTTGAATAAGTTCCGAAGGCGGATATTTCCCATTTTTTGTTGATCTCATAATTAAGCAGCGCCTGGAAATCGAAATATTTAGGTTTGTAGTCGCCTTTGGTATCGAGCCCTTTCAGGAAATAGGAATTGGATTTGTACCGTGCCCCAACAAGGTAAGAGAATTTTTTTGTGATCGTGCCTTCCAGGTGCGCATTTGCGCCCAGCAGGCTGATGTCAAATGACCCTTCAAATGAGGTAGGCCGTTTGTACTTGATATCCAGAACCGATGACATTTTATCTCCGTACCGTACATCAAATCCACCGGCTGAAAAGGAGATGGAAGAAACAAGGTCGGGATTGAGAAAGCTCAGGCCTTCTTGCTGTCCGGAGTGGATCAGGAAAGGTCGATAGATCTCGATATCATTGACAAAAACCAGGTTTTCATCGTAGTTTCCACCTCTTACCGAATAGGTTGAGCTCAATTCATTGTGTGAAGAAACCCCGGGCATGGTCTTGATCAGATCTTCGATGCTGGCGTTAGCGGAAGGGATAAGAGAGATGGTCTTTATATCGATCCGGTTGAAGGTGTTGGCGTGCAGCTGCTGATCTTTCACTTCAATGGAAGGAAGAGAGGTGGATGCCTGATTTAGGGTTTGACGGATCTCTTTCCGTTCACCGGATTTTAATATCAGGTCAACGGTTTTCGTTTCAAAACCTATAAAAGTAAAAACGATGGTGATCTTCTTCCCTGAAGGAACTATCAGCTCAAAATTTCCTTTTTTGTCGGATGTCGTTCCTCCGGGCAAGCCGGCAAGGGTGATGTTTGCATTCATGATCCCCTGCTGGCCGGCATCGATCACCCGTCCAAAAACCGTGGCCGTTTGCTGAGCTGATACGCTCAATGCGACCAGCCATAAGAGGCAGGCGAATGTTTGAACAATGATCTTTCTTAAGGGATGGCTCACTCGTTGGAAGTTGGTTTGGGTTTTTTCCTTTTGAATTCACCATCCTTCCAGGCTTTGATAAATTTGGCCCAGGCAAACGGGTTGAAAATATTGAATGGCTGCTGTTGGCCGAAGTAATACAATTTGCTGGTCTGGTTTTCAATGTAGTTGTTGTAGTTCATACTTGCATCCATCGG
>JBEKST010000308.1:0-3197 GCA_049516815.1 Bacteroidales bacterium
TGTCAACAAAGTCATTGCAGATGAAGTGAACGGAATGTATGTTACCGATCAGGGCGACATCGACAAGAAAATGATCGACCTTGACGGAACTGCCAATAAAGGAAAGCTTGGCGCTAATGCCATCCTGGGCGTTTCACTTGCAGTAGCGCAAGCAGCAGCGCAGGAAACAAACCAGCAATTATACCGTTATATCGGTGGTGTGTCGGCAAATACACTTCCCATTCCCATGATGAACATCCTGAACGGAGGATCCCATGCCGATAACTCGATCGATTTCCAGGAATTTATGATCATGCCGGTTGGAGCTGATTCATTCAGTGATGCCATCCGGATGGGTGTTGAAGTTTTTCACCACCTGAAAAGTGTATTAAAAAAAGGAAAATATTCGACGAATGTAGGGGATGAAGGCGGTTTTGCACCCAACCTGAAATCGAACGAAGAAGCCATCAAGATGATCCTGCAGGCGATCGAAGCTGCAGGTTATGAGCCGGGTAAAGACATTTGCATCGCCTTAGACCCTGCATCATCAGAATATTTTCTTCCGAAAGAAAATGTCTACCATCTGCACAAATCGAGCGGAGATAAACTCACCCCTAAAGAAATGATAGAATTTTGGAAAGGATGGGTAAAGAAATACCCGATTATTTCCATTGAAGATGGTATGGCTGAAGATGACTGGGATGGATGGAAACGAATGACGAAGGAACTCGGTGACAAGATCCAACTGGTTGGCGATGATCTTTTTGTAACCAACGTGGAAAGGTTGCAAAAGGGCATCGACCTTGGTATAGCCAATTCCATCCTGATCAAGGTGAACCAGATCGGAACCCTTACTGAAACCATCGAAGCAGTGAACATGGCTTACCGAAATGCTTATACGGCCGTGATCAGTCATCGTTCGGGCGAAACAGAAGATACCACCATTGCTGATCTTTCGGTAGCGCTCAACACCGGACTCATCAAGACCGGTTCTGCCTGCCGTTCGGAACGTATTGCAAAATACAACCAGCTTCTCCGGATCGAGGAACAATTGGGACCTTCAGCAAAATATCCAGGAAAGAACTTTAAGTATCTACGATAGAATTAAGAATTAATTGACAATTGATAATTGATAATTGATAATTATTTCGCTATCTCGCTACTTCGCCATTTCGCTATTTAAAATGATCAAGGAAGAACAACTGAAACGGTTAAGGACCATCCCCGGTGTGGGAAAATCCATCGCAAATGATCTGTGGAACATCGGCATCAGGGAACCCGCTGACTTTAAGGGCAGGGATCCTGAAGAATTGTACAGACTTTCGAATCATCATGCCGGAATGATCCAGGACCGTTGCTTGTTATATGTTTTCCGTTGTGCAGTTTATTTCACAAGTACTGATGTTAAAAAACAGGGTTCTGAAAAATTAAAGTGGTGGAACTGGAAAGATTAGCCAGGTGACAATCCCACAGAGTCACAGAGTATTTTCAACTAAGCATTTGAGCAACTACATGACTAAGCAAAAAATACCGGTTCGTTTATCAGAACTGTTGGATTACTTTTTCCAGCAAACGTGTAACATTTTTAACGTTCTCCTGAAAAACCCGGAAAACATCTTCCCAGGTAACAGGTTCTTCATCTTGTTTCCATGAATCATAATCGGTGGAAAGGGCAATAGTGGCATAGGAAAGTCCCGCCTCGTTCGCCAGGGCTGCTTCAGGTGCAATGCTCATATTGATGATGTCGGCTCCCATTTTACGGAACATGACCGACTCGGCACGTGTGGAGAAACGGGGGCCTTCGATAGTGACGATGGTCCCGGTTGGGTGAAACTGCAATCCCAGGCTTCTAGCGGCGGCGATCAGCAGTTCGCGGAGAGGCACTGAAAAAGGATTGGACATGGTAGTGTGAATTGGGCTTCCCGGTTCGAACACCTCGTAAAAGGTATTTTTCCGGAACCGGGTGAAATCGATGAACTGATCAGGGATCACAATATGTCCCCGGTCGATCTCTTCGCGGAGGCTTCCACAGGCAGTAGTAGCGATGACATGATCGCAGCCAAGTTCCTTCAGCGCCTGGATGTTTGCGCGATTATTGACATGTGTAGGGGTGATGGTGTGATCCCTGCCGTGACGTGAGAGAATGTAGATTGTATTGTTCCCCACTTCGCCTTTCAGCAAGGTTGAACTGGGATCTCCGTATGAAGTTTTCCTGCTGATCTCTTCCGGATTCAGGAATAAATTGAGTTTCTCGAGCCCTGAGCCGCCGATCAATCCGATTCTTGCCATAAATAACAATTTTAAGGCGAAAATAATCAGAATTTCCTTCCTGAAAATGAAAAATGTATCTTTGCGGTTAATTCAGAAATCGACATATGAATATTCATTACATTGGAGAACACCTATTGCCAGGGTTGATCGGAAAAACATTTATCTGGATCAGTTTTGCTGCAGCAATCATGGGTACAGTCCTCTATTTCATGAATACCCGCAGAAAGGATAAGCCTTTGAAACCGATCCGGATATATGCCCGCGGGTTTTTCATTTTGCATGTTTTTTCGCTGGTTTCTGTTGCAGCTATCCTTTATTACCTGATCTTCAGTCATTATTTTGAATATGCTTATGTCTGGCAGTACTCCTCTTCATTGCTTCCCGTTAAATATATCATTTCCTGTTTCTGGGCAGGGCCAGAGGGTAGCTTTCTTGTCTGGGCTGTATTCCAGGCCCTGATCGGGCTGGTGCTGATCTTTATCTCACGCGATTGGGAAGATCATGTGCTTTCGGTGGTGTCGTTGTCGCAGGTATTCGTTACCTCGATGATGCTGGGCGTTCACTTTCTCTCCTTTAAGATTGGCGGAAGCCCATTTATGCTTTTAAGAGATACCTACAGCAATATTCAGGATTCTATCTTTCTTCATCCCGATTATCTTTCGATGGTGAAGGATGGAAATGGATTAAATCCCCTGCTTGAGAATATCTGGATGACCATACATCCGCCAATCCTGTTCCTGGGTTATGCGCTGGCATTGGTACCTTTTTCTTATGCAATTTCGGGGCTGATCCGCAAGGAATATATTTCCTGGATCAAAGCTGCCCTTCCTTGGACTCTTCTTTCGCTCACATTCCTTGGTGCAGGCATCCTCCTGGGTGGCGCCTGGGCATATGTTTCTCTTACGTTTGGTGGATTCTGGTCATGGGACCCGGTTGAAAATTCCTCT
>JBEKST010000309.1:0-3181 GCA_049516815.1 Bacteroidales bacterium
CCGATGCTGGTCAGCGTAGGGATGTACCTTCCGATTGAAACAACCTTCGCCATTTTTGTCGGCGGACTCATCAAAGGATTAGTTGATCTCATTTCTGACAAGAGGAAACATAATCCCGCACAGAAGATCAGGATTGAAAACACAGGCGTATTGCTGGCTTCAGGATTGATTGCAGGGGAAGCGCTTATGGGACTGGTGATCGCAATATTCGCGGCATTTAATATCTTCCTGTACAACTATTTCAGCTTCTTTAAGAACCCAACTTTCTATATCAGTTTTATCGTACTAGCATTTATCGTTTATGTTTTAACCCAGATACCATTAAAAAATGCAGGGAAACCGGATGAACCCGCACCACCTGCAGCAGGGATGTAGAAACTCACGGACTTGACAAGCATTTCAAGACCTCAAAGGTGGACTGAAACTTTTGAGGTCTTATCATAAAAACGACAGCCTTGAATTTTTTTCAACGAAGGAAAATCCTGAAAAAAGTCAATTACCTCGACCTGACACCATTGAGGCAAATGGAATTTGAAACCCGGGAAGACGGCAAAGTGGATATTCTGATGCCAAGATTCAGGCATCCTATATTGAAAAGGGCCCTTCAGCCACATTGGAAACAGGAATTTATCAGGATCCACCTGGATGAAATGGGTTCAGCAATCTGGCACCAGGTCGACGGGATTATCAACGTTAATGAAATTTGCATCCGTGTACAAGCAGCCTATCCGGAGAAACTTAATCCTCCCGAGGAAACAGAAAAACGGGTTACACAGTTTCTTTCGCTGCTCTACCAGCAACGCTACATCACCTTCCTTGAGATTACCCGGGAAAAAAACAGGGACCAGGCAAATAATTTCCTATCTTTGGGCAGGAATCAAATCAATCAACTATAGATAAATAATGGAGGAACATCAAATATGAGTAAAGACATCCTGAATCTGGAGCCAAAGGCTTTATGGAAAAATTTTTATAGCCTGACTCAAATACCCAGACCATCAAAAAAAGAAGTTCAAGTCCGGAAATTCGTTGTGAATTTCGGAAAGAGCCTTGGATTGGAGACTATTACTGATGAAGTCGGTAATGTTATCATCCGCAAACCAGCCACTCCCGGCATGGAGAAACGGAAAGGTGTTATTCTTCAAGGGCATCTTGACATGGTTCCCCAGAAGAACAGCGACAAAGTTCATGATTTTGAAAAAGATCCTATTGATGCTGTTGTTGACGGTGAATGGGTGAAAGCAAAAGGAACTACACTGGGAGCAGATAACGGAATGGGTGTTTCTGCCGCACTGGCGATCCTCGAATCCAAAGACATCCCCCATGGGTATGTTGAAGCGCTCTTTACCTGCGATGAGGAAACCGGCATGAACGGTGCATTCGGACTTAAACCCGGACTTTTGAAGGGAGATATCCTGATGAACCTCGATTCGGAAGACGAAGGAGAATTGTACATCGGCTGTGCCGGCGGAACAAATGCCAATATGAAGTTCACATATTCCGAAGTCCAAGCCGATCCCGGTGTTGCAGCTTACAAGCTTAGTGTCACAGGACTCAAGGGTGGACATAGTGGCGTGGATATTCACCTCGGTCGTGGAAATTCAAATAAGGTGCTTTTCCGCTTTCTATGGCATGCTGCAAAGAAACACGGATTGCGTCTTTCATCCGTCGACGGAGGCAGCCTACGCAACGCCATCCCAAGGGAATCATTTGCCATCATTACGATCCCGCTGGATAAAAAGGATGATTTTCTGAAATGCCTGCCGGGATTTGCCGAAACGATCAGGAAAGAATTATCTGCGGTAGAACCCAACTTGAAAATTGATGTCGTTCCTGTGGACGTTCCGAAAAGTATGATGGATGAAAAAACACAGCGCAACCTAATCGGCGCAATTTACGGCTGCCCGAACGGAGTGATGCGGATGAGCAACGAAATGCCGGGGCTGGTAGAAACTTCCACCAACCTTGCAATTGTCAAATCAGAGAACAGTACCATCAATGTTCATTGTTTGCTCCGCAGCTCTGTCGATTCTGCCAAGCGGGATCTTGAGCATATGGTGCAAAGCGTTTTCGAACTTGCAGGCGCTGAGGTCAATTTTGACGGACAGTATCCTGGTTGGAAACCTAATCCAGATTCACCCATCCTGAAAGCGATGCAGGACATTTACAAGAAGAAATACGGAAATGTGCCGGAAATAAAAGCCATTCATGCCGGTTTAGAATGCGGTTTGCTGGGCGGTGTTTATCCCAACTGGGATATGATTTCCTTCGGCCCAACCATCCGTTACCCACATTCACCGGACGAGAAAGTCAATATTGCAACTGTTCAGAAGTTCTGGGATTTCCTCGTTGAAACTCTGAGACAGATTCCTGTGAAATGACAGGAAATGACAAAATGGAAAAAGGCCTTGAGAAGAGGCTTTTTTTTATTTCTCACCCATATAGACCACCTAACCGGAAGCTGACGGTTGATGCTTCTCATCCATCGGCGTTACAAATGCATCTTTAAACTCACCTGATCTCAGGTGATCCCTGTACCAGATGGCTTCTACCTTAGAGGAAAACTTCCCGACAAAACACCTTAGGATACCATCACTTCCTTTACAGCTCATCACATCGTTCAGGTTATTAAAGTGCGGTGTTAGATATGAAAAGGCGCCAATCTGAACCGTATAGAGGAGGTTGGGATTCTGTTGCTGTGAAAGAAGGCTTGAAGAATTCAGGAGTTCAGCAAGGGGTCCGCTAAGCATGCGATGATTGCAGTTTTTAAAGAAATCAGCAGGTAGCAGCCGGAGATCCAACGTATCCCCTTCCCGGTACCTGTTGAGATCGACCGGTGTTTCAGTAATGTTAACCGCAGGCAATGATATTTTAAACTCAGTCCGGCGGTTGGCCTGGTGCTGGGGTTCTGTGCAATGAACTCCTTCGGCACAATTGCAATTGTTTGTCAGCCGTGATTTTCCGTACCACTTGCTTATGATCCTTGAGCCGTTAATCCCTTTCTGAACAATATAATGAACTGCAGATGCAGCCCGTTTCTCGGTGAGGATCATGTTATAGGCAGCAGAACCCCTGCAATCTGCATGTGCCCCTAATTCCACTGTTACAGGATTCTCGTTCATAATCTGAACGAGTTTGTTGAGCGCAGGTATTGCATCCGGACGAATGAAATACCGGTCAA
>JBEKST010000310.1:0-3159 GCA_049516815.1 Bacteroidales bacterium
CAAATGTTAATTTTGATCTCGCCCAGAAAAGAGTAAAAGAAATTATTTCAGAGCTCCTAAACAAGATGGGAATAACCTATAAACAGATAAATACCGCTCTGATGACAGGAAGGATCCTGGCTGAAATCAAAAGCGATGAGAGCGGGCTTATTATCGGCCGCGGAGGCCAGTCCCTGGATGCGATAGAGCTTATTGTTAATTTGATATTAAGCAGGGATAAAGATACCAGAATAAAAGTGTCAGTTGATTCAGACAAATTCCATCAAAAGCACGAGGAACAGCTTCAAAAAACCGCGAGAGAAGCCGCAGACCAGGTTAAGAAAACGGGAATGGTCTATAAGTTCGGCCCCATGCCTTCCAAAGACAGAAGGGTAATACATGAGTTTTTAAAAACGGATAAAGAAGTTGAAACCTATTCAGAAGGCGAAGGCGTGCTGAGAAAACTTTTCATAAAACCTGCTAAATAAGATTGATGCTTTGTTGGGCCAAAAAATGTTTGCACTTTTTGGAAGCAAGGAGTTGTTAGTCCATAAACAAATACAAGAAATGATTGTTATCTTTCCCTTTAGGTTTTGTGCCTGCTTATTCGTAAAGAATTTCCGCTATCAGATTTCTAAATGAAAAAATATCTTATTTTTTTATTAACCTACTTTTTATCCGCTGGAATTTTATTTTGTACTAAAATTCCCGACGGCAATATCACTGTTTCTATCGCGGAAGAAAAAGCTACTCAGCCGCTCAGCAAGGAAGAGCAGGAGAAAATATGGAACCTGACCCGTTATGATGGTTTAATATCTGATCTTACTGCTAACCAGAACAAGTCAGAAGATGAAATCAATAATATACTGGGTAATTATCCCGAAGAAATACATAAAACCGCTTTAGAAGAGCAAAAAAATAATTATGACTTGCTTGTTCAGATTGATAAAATGAATAAAAATTATAATTCAGATTTTGAGCTTTTGCTAAGTGGCTACCCGCCCGAAGCTATCGATGCTTTCAGGAAAATTATAGAGATGCCTGAAGTTCTGGATATACTTTTCGACCATATGCAATATACTGTTGTTGTCGGAGATTATTATAAAAAGAATCCTGAAAGAGTTTTACATAAAACAGATTCTTTGAACCTGGTATTAACTAAAAAAAATACACAGGAAGCCGATGACTGGAAACAAAGTATGAATGACAATCCCCAGGCACAGGAAGAATATACCGAAGCAGCGCAGGAATATGCCCAGTACAATGGCTATCAGCCTGAAGATTATAATGTTCCCCTGACACAGGATGTCACAGATTACAATACTTATCCATATAATTGGTGGTTCGGCTACCCTTGGTGGTATCCTTATGATTACTGGAATCCTTACCCATACTGGTATGATTGGGGATTTTATTATGGTCCCAACCGGCGAATAGTGTTTTTCGGACTTCCCTCCGAATATTTTATGGATTGGTTCTTTTATTATCCGGAGCATTGTTCCAGATACGCCGAATTATCAAACCATTATTATAATTACTATGACAGGCACCGCGAATCAAGGAATTTTAACAGCATAAGCCATAGTGTGAACGACTGGCGTAACAGAAACAAGGATATAGTTAATGCTGACTGGGACCAAGATAATTCCAACAGAATCCAGCGGTTTAAAGAATACGGTAAAATGGAAGTGGATAGAAGGAAATATAATACTAAAAATCCGAAAAAACAGATAGAGCAAACTGAATATATACAGAAAGAACAAAGAAAATACCCTTTATTATCTGCAGATGTTTCTAAAAGACAAATAATCCAAAAGGATTCTAAAGTAAAACCAATCCAGGAAAATAGATCTGAACCGGTCAAGAAACCAACCGTTACAATACCTGACCATTATAAAGTTCCAGTGAATGAACAATTAAATAATAAACAGTCCGAACAAAATCTTCAACGACAAAATAATAACGTTCAAAATAACAATATTAATAAACAACAAAAACCGGTATATCCGAGTCCGCAGTCAATTAGTACTGAATCCAGACAAAAAACTCAAAATGTAATCGTACAACCCAAAAATCCTACTCCCGTTAAGCAAATTGAAAATTCCAATCAGATAAGAAATGCCCAGCAATTTCATCAAAACACATGGCAGCAAATACAACCGCAACCACAATCGCAACCAGTTCGACAAATCCAACAACAAAACAGTAATCCTCCTGCCAAACAGCAGCAAATTCGTCAGGTTGAGCAACCAGTTCGACAAAACATTCAAACTCCACCAAATAATAAGAGGAAATAATTGATTATGACTTAGTCAGGAATATTAATACCATTATATTTTTCGGTAATGGCTTGAAATAGCTGATGAACTGACAGTAAATGGAAAAACATGGGTACTTTACATCCATGTTTTTTTTGTGGATAATATTTTATGTATTTTGCCGGCGTGGAAAAATTATTATCAGTTTATGTTTAGGATTATGTGCAACTCCTAAAATTTAATCCTGCTGAAATTAATAAAAAAATGTAATTATGCACAGAAAATACTTATTTTGGTCAAAATGATCCCCTTTTTGCAGGGTTGTATGCGAAATATTGCAATTATCTTATGGACGGCAGCTGATTTCCATTTTGAAAAGATGCCATCCGAAGCTAATTTTATCCTGAAGTTTTTAGTGCAAGAGTTCAATCGGACCATCATCCGGTAAATATTGAAACGATGAGAGTAGTTGTCATATTTACACTTTTCTTTCTGTGGAATATTCAGACTTCACTTGCACAAACAACTTTTACCCGATCCATGAAAATCTACATTACCTGGATCAAAATAAAAGCGGAAAAAGGAAAAAAGAGCAGGTCGGATTTCGGTATAAGTGATTCAGCAATCCTGTTACCCTGTAAATACACAAAGACAGATTATTTAAACGGCAGATTTTCTTTTTCAAATCCAGAGGCAGGGAATATCAGCATCGTTCAGGTCAGGAACAGTCCCGGTGCCGGGAAGGAGTTTCCGGCAGACGATTTCATGTTGGATTTACACATGGGAAAGAGCGGGAATAATACAGGTTTCCTGAACCAGAACTCCATCGACGGTGTGACCGACGCGCAATCCTTACTAATTGATGGTGTGGCAGCGGTGGCCGGAACAATAATCATTGCAGCTCTTGCCGGTGCTTCCGGTG
>JBEKST010000311.1:0-3149 GCA_049516815.1 Bacteroidales bacterium
AGGATTCTATGAATATGGACTCAGCCCCTGGGACGTGGCAGCAGGTACGATCCTGGTGAGGAACGCAGGCGGTACAGTAATAGACTTTAATTCGGGAGGAAATTATATTTTTGGAAAGGAAATCGTGGCAACAAACAGCAAGATTTTCCAAGAGTTCATGAATAATTTTACAAAGTTGTTTAGAAGTTCATAAAGTTAATGAGACTAACATTTTGTGAACGAAGTGATACAAAATGTTTAGTCGAATTAATCCCGACGAAGGAGGGATCTAATAAAGTTCATAAAGTGTTAATTGTTCCCTGATGCCTATTGCCTAATGCCTATTGCCTATTTTCATTTCGCTATTTCGCCACTTTATCACCAATATTAACTACTATAATGATAGACAGAATCGAACTTATCCAGGGTGACATCACTACCTTCAATGGAGATGCCATTGTGAATGCAGCAAATACTTCCCTGCTTGGCGGGGGTGGTGTGGATGGCGCCATACACAGGGCTGCAGGGCCGGGATTGCTGGAGGTTTGCCGGCTTCTTGGTGGGTGCCCTACCGGCGAAGCAAAGATCACCAAGGGTTTTAAACTTCAGGTAAAGTATATCATTCATACTGTTGGGCCGGTGTGTCATGGGAACAACGACCGGGAACAGAAACTGCTTGCTTCCTGTTACCGTGAAAGCCTGAAACTTGCCAACTTACATAACTGTAAAACGATTGCTTTTCCGAACATCAGTACCGGGATTTATCATTTTCCGAAGAGATCTGCAGCTGCAATTGCCATCCGTGAAGTAAGGGTATTCCTTAAACAAAATCCTCTGCCGGAGAAGGTAACCTTCGTATGTTTCGATCTGGAGAATTATGAAATCTACATGGAGTTGCTTAAGGATTAATCGGTTTACGTATTTCAGCTTTTCCACATTGATCTTGTACACCCAGACTAGCTACGGACTTGGCATTGGAGTTTTCAATGCCATTTCAGGAAACACATGGGCAACCATACAAGATACAGTGACCGGGAAGGTGCGGAGGATCCTAACGCAGGGCTTCACGAACTATAATATGATCATTCTTGACCAGGCGCTGAAGAACAATTCATATTTTGATTTTCTGAATACGAATGTTTATATGGATGATATCGGTTATACAGCCAATGTTACCGGTAAGGTACTCTATTTTCTCGATGCAATGTATCTAAAGAAGACAAGCGGACAAGTGGACAAGTTTATAAATAGTGAAGTAGTAAAAAACAAAATAACCCGCCAACTTACCAGATCTTCACCCTGAGGCTGTCAGGTCTCCAAAGCGCATCGCCTTTCTTGATGCCGAAGGTCCGGTAAAATTCCGGCATGTTCGAAAGCGGCCCCAGCACTCGGAACTTTGCCGGTGAATGTTCATTGCTCTTGACCTGGTTGGCAATGGCTTCCGGGCGTTCATTAACCATCCATGCAAGTGCATACCCGAGAAAGAAACGCTGATCAGGATTCAACCCGGCAATGATCTCCTTATTCTTGTATTGGTTGGTCTTCTTGAAAGCTTCATATCCCATCACGATTCCACCAAGATCGGCAATGTTCTCGCCCTGGGTAAGTGAACCGTTGATGTGTAGGCTGTCAACAGCGATATAACCATTGAATTGCCTTACGATCATTCCCGTTTTTGAATAAAACCGGGAACTGTCTTCCGGTGTCCACCAATTGTGAAGATTCCCCTTTTCGTCATATTTGCTGCCTTGGTCGTCGAAACCGTGAGTGATCTCATGTCCGAATGTGGATCCGCCAATGACAGAATACAGCAAAGCATCATCGGCAAGTTTCCGTTCATAACCGGGAACGATGATGTTGCACCCGGGCACTACGATCTCATTGTTGGATGGATTATAATAGGCATTGTAGGTTTGTGGTTCCATGTTCCATTCGGTACGGTCAACCGGCTTGCCGTATTTGGAGATCATGTAGTTGGATTCCCACTTGTTGGCATTCATCACATTCTGAACATACGAAGAGCGGTCGATCCGCATGCTGCTTAGATCCTTCCACTTATCCGGATAACCCACCTTCATGATCACCGCATTTAGTTTTTCGATGGCTTTTTTCTTAGTCGCCTCACTCATCCAGTCGAGGTTCTTCATCCGCTCTGCATAAACTGCCTTGATCGCATTCCCGATCTCGATTAATTTATCTTTGGTGCCTTTTGGGAGATATTCATTCACATAAACCTGACCGATCAATTCACCCAACGAACCATCCGTCTGCGTCACCACCCTTTTCCATCGTGGTTTTGGTTCTTTTACCCCGCGGAGAACGGTAAAGTAAAAACTGAAGGATTCATTATAGGTTTTATCATCCAGGTAACGTGACAATCCGGAAAGCAGATGGAATTTCAGGTAATTCTTCCAGTCGTTCAACGTAAAAGATCTCAGGTAGCCGTTTACCGCTTTCAGGAACTCAGGCTGACCGACAATCACGGTGTCTACGTTATGCAGTCCTACACCTTCCATAAAAATTGTCCAGTTCAGGTTCGGCATGGTTCCTGTAAATTGTTTGAACGAGAGTTTGTTATAATTTTTCAGGGGATCACGTGTGTCCTCACGTTTGCGGGCAGATTTTGCAAGGGAGGTTTCGAGTTTCATCAGCTGATTGGCCGATTTCTTTGCCGTAGCCTCATCCTGTCCCATGATCCTGAACATATTCATGACATGTGCAACAAATTTTTGCCGGATCATAACAGTGCGGGGATCAATGTCGATATAGTAATTCCGGTCGGGAAGGCTAAGTCCTCCCTGAGAGAAGAATACCGCGTACTTGCTGCTTATCCTGTCGTCCTGTGTTACCCAGAAACCAAATAAAGGTGAACCGGAAACGATATGAATATAGGCTGCTTCCTTCACGATGCCATCGATGTTCTTTATCCTGTCAATTCGGTCAAGATCGCCTTTCAGGTCGGTAATTCCTTTATGGTTCAATGAAATGCTATCCATCCCGGTATAGAAAAAATCTCCGATCTTTTGCTTGGCGCTGCCTTTTGGTGCATCTTTCATTGCTGCGCTCGATTCGCAGATGTTTCTTACCTGGGCGTTGATGGTATCCTGGATCAGTTGCCACAAACCGTTATTCTGCTCATTTGCAGGAATGGGATGTTCCCTGAACCATTT
>JBEKST010000312.1:0-3136 GCA_049516815.1 Bacteroidales bacterium
TAGATCTCTTCCAGTTTCTTTGCAATTCCGATGACTGTCATTTTGCCATTAAGGCCGAGTTTTTTCAGGCTTTTCATGGCAGCGCTCAGCTGGCCTTTTCCTCCATCCACAATGATGAGTTGGGGCAAGGGCGTATTTTCCTCCTGTAACCGTTTGTAGCGGCGGTAAATGATCTCTTCCATCGAGGCAAAATCATTGGGGCCTTCCACCGTCTTGATATTGAAATGCCGGTATTCACTTTTATCCGGTTTTGCATCCCGGAAACAAACCATCGATGCAACCGGGTACGCTCCCTGGATATTAGAATTGTCGAAACATTCAATATGAGCCGGTGGTTCAGTCATTCTCAGGTCTTTCGTCATCTGGTCGAGGATACGTTTGGAGCGATGCCCCGGATCTATTAATTCTTTCTGTTTTTCCTTTTCCAGCTGGTAGTATTTAACATTCCGTTCCGACAATTCGAGCAGTTTCTTCTTGTCGCCTATCTTGGGAACCGTAATGGTCACGCCAGGGAATTCATATTCAAACGTGAAAGGAACAAGGATCTCTGGCGCCTGGCTCTCAAATCGCTGACGGATATCGGTAACGGCGATGGAAAGTAGTTCTTCCGGCGTTTCATCCAGTTTCTTGACCAGTTCAATGGTGTGAACCTGGATGATCGCGCCGTTCATTATTTTCATGAAATTCACATATGCTGTTGTAATGTCGGGAAGAATGGAAAATACGTCAACATTGTTGATGGCCGGGTTTACCACAGTGGATTTGCTTTGGAATTTTTCGAGTAGTCTTAATTTTTCCTTGATAAGATGGGCTTTTTCAAATTCCATCCTTCCGGCATATTCCAGCATGAGCTCCTTCAGTTGCCGGTTGACAGCCTGAAGATTTCCCTTGATGATCTCCTTGATGGATGCGATGGAAAGGTTATAATCCTCTTGCGTTTGCAAGTCCTCGCAAGGGCCTTTGCAGTTCCCGAGGTGATATTCAAGGCAGACCTTGAATTTCCCCGCTTTGATGTTTTTTTCGGTCAGGTTGAGGTTGCAATTCCGGAGAGGATATAGCTGGCGTGAAAGATCCAGCAAGGTATGCATCAGCTTTACATTTGCATAAGGGCCAAAATAAGTGGATCCGTCACGCAACATATGACGCGTTGAATAAACACGGGGAAAAGGTTCATTCCGGATGCAGATCCAGGGAAAAGTTTTATCGTCTTTTAATGCAACATTGTAATGCGGACGGTATTTTTTGATGAGGTTATTTTCCAGGAGAAATGCATCCTGTTCCGTATCCACGACAATATACCGGATATCGGCGATTTTCCTGACCAGCATCTGCACTTTTCCGCTGATGGAATTGATCTTGCTGAAATAAGAACTCACCCGTTTCTTCAGATTTTTTGCTTTCCCGACATAAATGATCCGGTTTTTATCGTCAAAATACTGGTAAACTCCCGGTTTTTGGGGTAAATTCCTGACGATGGACTCTAAGTGGGAAAAATATTTATTCAGCGATCCGGACATGATACCCGATTATGATTTAATAAGGCAAGAACAAAGTTACTAAATTTGCATAAAATTCATCCCTATGAAAATCTGCAGTTTTGCCATCGGAATTTTCCTGTTCCTTGCCGGTGGGCTCTTTGCCCAGCAGTCTAAAGTTAAGATCAAGGTCGACACCTTGCCAACGGCCTTACTGATCATTGATGTACAGGATTTTTATTTCCCGGGTGGAAAGCTTCCGCTGGTGAATCCTGAAGCGGCAAGTGAAAAAGCGGCAGCCGTTTTGACAATGTTCAGAAACCAAAATCTTCCCGTGATCCACATCCAGCATAAGGGAGGTTCTCCGATCCATAAGAATGTGGCTCCGCTGGCAGGGGAAAAGGTGATCACCAAAAAAGAAGCCAACAGCTTTAATGGAACCGATCTCCTGAACTATCTCATAATGCTGAAAGTTAAACGCCTGGTCATCTGCGGAATGCAGACCCAGATGTGCGTGGAGGCTACCACGCGGGCCGCTTATGACCTCGGGTTCAAATGTATTGTAGTGGAAGATGCCTGTGCTACACGGAACCTTAAATATGGCCGCAGAACCATTTTTGCCATCGATGTACAGGCCTGTGCATTGACCATCATGAATGGGTATTATGCCAGTGTAATCCCGGTTGCCGGACTGGAATAGATTTCGCTATTTTGCTAGAATAATGTCACCCCTACGGGGTTTATAGGAATTCTTTATTTTTTTATTTCTATTTCGCTATTTTTTTATTAAATGCATCCCATCCCTGGGCAGTGAGTTTTATCATTTTCTTATCGGCTGTAATGAGATTTTGACCATCTGCGGAAGCGGTAATGTGTCCTATGACAGTTATATCAGGAACGTTACGGATCTTATCGTAATCGGTTTGTTTTACAGTGAAAAGCAATTCATAATCTTCCCCTCCGCTTAAGGCGCAAACCGTCGGAATAATATTAAATTCCAGGGCAAGTCTCCGGGTTTCCTCATCCATGGGGATCTTTTCTTCATAGATCCTGCACCCGGTGTTTGATTGATGGCAGAGGTGCAGTGTTTCCGAAGCAAGTCCATCCGAAATATCGATCATGGAAGTAGGTAATACCCCGATTTCTTTGAAGATGTTGCGGAGGTCGGTGCGGGCTTCCGGTTTAAGCTGGCGGGCGAGCACATACTCATATCCTGTAAGTTCCGGCTGCATGTTCGGATTTGCTTTGAATACCTGCTTTTCCCGTTCCAGGATCAGCAGTCCGGCATAGGCTCCGCCCAGATCACCGGTGACACAGAGCAGATCGTCTTTTTTTGCCCCGTCGCGGTACACGATCTCTTCCCGGGCAGCTTCCCCGGTAATGGTGACGGAGATCAGCAAACCGGAAACACTCGAACTGGTATCCCCGCCCACCAGGTCGACATTGTATTTATCGCATGCCATACGGATTCCAAGATACAATTCATCAATCGCTTCCAGTGAAAACCGGTTGGAAACTGCAATGGAAACGGTCATTTGCTTTGGAGTGCCGTTCATGGCTGCAATATCGGAGATATTCACTACGGCTGCCTTGTAACCCAGGTGTTTCAAAGGCATGTAGGTGAGGTCGAAATGAACGCCTTCCAGGAGTAGATCAGTGGA
>JBEKST010000313.1:0-3130 GCA_049516815.1 Bacteroidales bacterium
CATAGATGGCCGTGCGAAGCTCCAACCCGATCTGCCCGATCGAAATACCTTCACGGTTAGCCCTGACCCGGTCTATATCGACGGTGATCTCAGGTTTTTTATTGTCGAAGTCAGATTTCAATTTTTCGATACCAGGGATGCGCAGTGAATCCAGGTAATTCTGGAAATTGATAGCAGTCACGATGAGTTCATCCAGCTTTTCTCCGGAAACTTCAATGTTTACAGGTTTCCCGGTTGGAGGGCCCATCCGGTTCTTTTCTACACTGATCTGTGCTCCCGGAACATCTTTTACAGAATTGCGGATCTGGTCAAGGAACTTACCTGTATTAACCCCGTGCCGGTAACGGCTTTCAATGAAGTTGATAGTAACTTTTCCCTTATTGGAGGCCGCTGTTCTGTCGAATATACCTTCTCCTGCTCCAAAGCCGACATTTGTAACAATGGATTCCACCAGTGGGTTGTTTTCTCCAAAAATCTGATTCACCTTCTTCTCAATGATTTTTGTCACAGAATCTGTCACTACCTGGTCGGTGCCTTCCGGCATCTTAATAAAAATATTGATGGTGTTCGGGGCATTATCCGGAAAAAAGAGCACCTTGGGTTTTATTATCCCTGTGATGATTATGGAAAGAAAGAAAAGGGCAACAATACCATAAAAAAGGTAAAAAGGATTTCTGCCTTTCAGGAAAAACCTCAGGTTCTTTTCATAGAAAGAAATTATTTTCGGCCAACCGAAATTCTGAAATTTAATTGCGGCATCTTTAATGAATAAACGATAAACAGCATTCACCACGAGGCAAAAGATCATTAAATTTCCCATTCCGAAAACTCCGCTGATATAAAAAACCAGAGCCATCACCAGAAATATCGTACTGATGCCCAGTAATCGGCGAATGTTTGTTTTATGTTCGGTTTTTTCATATTCATGCTTCATGAAAGTGACCGCGAATACCGGGTTCATGACATAGGCTACGAACAATGAGGCAAAAAGGGTAATAATCAGTGTGACCGGAAAGTAATGCATGAATTTCCCCACGATGCCAGGCCAGAATGCCAGTGGGAAGAAAGGAGCTAATGTTGTCAATGTTCCTGACAGGATGGGGAGAAAAACTTCTCCGGCCGCATGTTTGGCAGCCGTTACAATATTCGGATCCGTCCGGTGTATTCGATGGGTATTCTCAATGACCACGATCGCATCATCCACAATGATGCCAAGGGCGAAGATAAATCCGAACATCACGATCATGTTCATGGTGAACCCGATATTAGGCATGATCAGGAAAGCTACGAATATTGACAGGGGAACTGAAAGGCCGACAAAGAAAGCATTATTAAATCCCATGAAAAACATCAGAATCAGGGTAACAAAAATGAACCCAATAATAGCAGTATTGTTAAGTTCTTCCAGGGTACTCCGGGTGAAACGTGATTGCTGGCCGGTCAGCGTTACGGTAAGGTCAGGTGGATATGAATTCGTTTTCATATCGGCCAGGATTGCCTTGATTTCATCGGATGCATTAAGGAGGTTTTCACCGCTTTTCTTGATCACATTAAGGGTGATAACATTTTTCCCGTTGATCCTGGAAAAGCTTTCCTGTTCCTTAAAAGAATCTTTTACTTCTGCAATGTCTTTCACATAAACGATGGCACCGCTTCCCGATTTGATCATGATATTCTTGATCTCCTCCGGCGATTTGAACTGGCCTGCCACGCGTATGGTGCGTTTGGAACCAAAGGTCGGAATCGTTCCGGCAGAAACGGTAATATTTTCATTGGAAATAGCCCGTTCCAGGTCGCTGAAAGTAACACTGGCGGATTGCATCTTATACATGTCGGCATCAACCTGGATCTCGCGGTCAAGCGCACCTACGATATCCACCCGGGTGATCTCTTTCAGGGTTTCGATCCGGTCTTTGGTGTCATCGGCATATTTCTTCAGTCGCTGCAGGTCATAATCACCGGAAATATTGATATACATGATCGGGATCTCCGAAAGGTCCACCTGCATGATATCCGGTTCTTTTGGAAGATCGGTCGGCAAATTGACCTTGGCCTTATCCACAGCATCACGTACCCGCTGCTTTGCTTCCGAGACCTCGATGCCGGGGTTGAATTCGACGACGATCGTTGAAAAATCCTGTATCGATTTACTGGTGATCTTTTTTACATCTGAAAGGGCCTTTGTTTCTTTTTCGATCGGCCGAGTTACAAGATTCTCCATGTCCTCAGGAGAGGTTCCCGGGTAAGGCGTGTTTACAATAATAGTCGGGATGATAATTTCGGGAATCTGTTCTTTCGGAATATTGATATAGGAAAGCACGCCCAACATAGTAATAATGATGATAAGGACATAAATGCTTGTACGGTTATCGATCGCCCAACTGGTTGCAAAGAATTCCTTGAGCTTCTTCTGTGTTTCTTTCATAATCAACGCTTATTTGTAATCGATGACCTGTCCGTCATATAAATCCTTATACCCGGCAGTGATGAGTTTATCCCCGTTTTTCAATCCGCTCAGGATTTCGGTCAGCCCGTTATAGGTTACCCCGGTTTTGATGAATGTTTTGCGGGCCACTTTTTTACCATTTTCATCTTTTGCAAGGAAAACGTAAAGTCCTTCATTCTTGGATGACTGTATGAAGTTCTGGGAAACGGCGATGGTAGAAGAGTTGGAATAATCCTTGATCCGTATAATTGCGATCATGTTGGCACGATATACCATGTTAGCGGAAGGAGGGAGTTCAACTTCAACAACAAATGTCCGGTTGGTCGGATTGATGAACTTACTTGCAAAGGTGACTTTTTGCATGAGTTCGTCATTGAAATCCGGTAAGAAAATCTTGACCTGGTCACCGGTCCTTATCTTGGAACTATAGGCTTCCCCTACATCTGCAACAGCCTTGGCTTTGGCAAAGTTAATCACCCGGAAAGCAGGGACTCCGGCCGTTGCCAGTTGGCCAACCTTGATGGGAATATCCTCCACGGTTCCGTCAATCGGTGATGTAATGCTCGACATGCTGATCTGGTCTTTCAGGGAAGCGATTTTGTTTTCGATGGACTCCCTCCCGCCGGACCTGCTGCTGCAGCTCACGCGCTCTCTGCCCCTCGCAGACCAGGCCCGCTTTGCGCG
>JBEKST010000314.1:0-3102 GCA_049516815.1 Bacteroidales bacterium
CGACGACACCAAACTGAAGGTCAATACACCCCAGTACGGTTGGCTGGATTATTTCCCTACAAAAAAATTTATGCTCACTTATGATCCTGTAAAGATCGCTGCCGACAAAAGTATCCCCGCGAAATATTTATCCAGGATGGATACAGTAAGGTGGGCAATAAAAGGCGAGGCAATTGAGAAGAACAAACTGGTGGTTCTTGATATTCTGGCTGCAAACAACTGGGAACGTCCGGTTTATTTTGAAGTGAATGCTGGTCCGGACAGTTATATCGGCCTGGAGCATACCCTCTTTGTGGAAGGCCTTACCTGCCGGATATTGCCTGTCAATGCCAGGATCAATGAAGGTGTGACGGGCGAAGTGAATACAGATGTGTTGTACGATAACCTGATGAACAAGTTCAATTTGAGAAACGTTTACAACAAGAAGGTTTACCTCGATGAACAAAATCAACACCTGGTTCTGAGTTACAGAAACCTGTTCAACAGGCTTGCAGATGCCCTGATCCAGGAAGGGAAGAAAGATTCTGCACGGAGAGTGCTGGATTATTGCATGTCGGTTTTTCCCGATGAAGTTTCCCATTATGATTATTTTGTGCCAGGACTTGCAGAGTGTTATTATAAGACCGGTGATGCTCAGAAGGCTGATAAGATCTGCGAACATATTTTACAACTGATGGACCAGGATATGAACTACCTGTACTCTTTCCCAACGGCCGAACTAAAATCACTGGATATTAGTATACGGGAAGACCTGATGGTTCTTCAGCGTCTTGGAGAGACGGTGAAAGAAAGTAAAAACCAGGCCCTTGTTAAGGACGTCGATTCATGTTTCCACAAGAACTGGGATTTCTTTACTGCCAATGTTTACCAGCGTTAAAAATGTTTTCTGTTCGTCCACCGTTCATTTTAAGGGTTTTCGACAGGAAATACCTTTCTTGTTCCATTCCTGCTTCAGAAAAGGTTATCTATCTTACCTTTGATGATGGCCCGATGCCGGTGGTCACCACCGGGGTACTCAGTATCCTGAAGGAACGGAACATCATAGCCACTTTCTTTTGCGTAGGCGACAATGTCAAGAAGCACCCGGATGTATTTGAACAGGTATCCGGCACCGGGCATGCCATCGGGAACCACACGTTTCATCATCTGAACGGGTGGAAAACACCTCCCGCCGAATATGTCGAAGATGTAATGCTGTGCAGTGATTACTTTAAAACCGGTTTATTCCGGCCACCTTACGGAAAATTCACTCCCAGCCAATATTTCATTTTACGGAAACAGTACAAGATCATCCTGTGGTCGGTCCTTAGCGGCGATTACCACCATGGGATCTCAAAGGAACAATGCTTGTTGAATGTCGTGAATTATACCAGGCCAGGCTCTATTGTGGTTTTTCACGACAGCCTGAAGGCAAAGGAGAATCTGTTCTATGCCCTCCCAAGGTTTTTGGATCACTTCCTCAATGATGGTTACAGATTCGAGCTGTTGAAGTAGCGAAATAGCGAAATAAAGAAACTAATACCCAATATCAATACCAATTCCTGCATTCTACATTCCTGCATTGAATTCAAAAGATCTCATTTGAAACTGAAATAATCTCATCCAGTTCCTTTTTTGAATCTGATTCATCACCATAGATAAACGTGGAGGTGATATAAGCCCAATCTTCTTTCGTCAATCTATAGAGTTCTTTTGCAATCATTACTTCCAGCTCTGCACGGAGATGTATTTCATTAATATTTTCATTAGGAATAAATGCAAGTTCTTCACCGAGCGTTTCAAACAAGCCTTTATCGTTTTTAGAATAAAGAAGCTGAAAGGCTAATCCTGCAATGGATTTTTTTTGTTTTTCTGAAATATCAGGAACTGGCAACTCATAGATGAAATTCATTGTGAGATTAGCGGAAATTTTATTCCGGATGTAGTAATTCAATGTCACAGAATTCGTCAAAGCCATAAGATATAACGGATCTTCATCGGCCAACTTTCTTTGGATAAAAGTATCCTTGCCTTTTTTATCATAAAAAAAATTAACCAGGAAATTCATTGAATGACCAACAAAGACATTTTTGGGAAGGATTGATGAAATCAGTGTCCTTTCATCCGTCGATCGACCAATTGTACGATATACTAACCGGTATGATTGGTAATCCAGCAGATAACCATTATCTGAGAAAATACCGGAGATTTTATCTTTGTCAAATGAAGTTTCCTGTCTTATCCTGAAAAATTCTTTTTCCAGGAGTTCTGCCTTTGCTTGTTCTTCGTTTAACCAGAACTTTGGAAGAGAATAAGAAGAGTTGAATTGATGAATCATTTTTCCTTCATACAAAGCAATTGGTATTGACGGTTTTTTCCCTTCCGGGAAAAACAGATGACTGTCATTGGTCATATGAAATTCAGTCCTGAATCTGTAACCATGCTCCTCCAGAAGCAATTTGCCGTTCCTTATTTTACAACAGAGTTCATAATCCCTTGCTGTTTTAAACTCCATGATCGATAGATTCGTGGGGGAAAATCGTTCAATCATTTCTCTGTCTATTTCAATAAAGTCATCCGAATAAAGGGAGGAAGGATCATGCAGGTAAAACTTTGTTTTAAAAGTATAATTTGTTTCCGGCTTTGATTTTTGGCAAAGGATGATTGAAAATTTAAATCGATTGTCAACATCCGGGAAGATCTTTGTTTTTGTCCTGTCGCCTTCTTTCTCATAAAATCCGCGGTTTTCAAAGGAATAGAGTTCTGAGAGGATATTTTCTTCAATCAGAAGCTTCCTTAATTCAGAGCAGCCTTTATCGGTTTGGATTCCCGAAGGAACGAGTAAGTTCAGGAATCCGTCCTTCTTGATTAATTGCAGGTCGCGTTCAATAAAGATCTTGTAATAATTGAAATCGCCTGCATCCTGGTACGAATAATTCTCCTTAAGATAATCGCTGTATTGTTCATAGAAGCCTGTATATTTTTCCCAGGCTTCTGAAAAATCTTTGTCTTCTTCAATCTGTTGATTAAACCATTTTTCAAATTCAAGTACATCAACATTGAATTTTGATTTATGCGTGAATTCCTTTTTAACAGGTTTTATAGCTTCCCATGGCGGATTGC
>JBEKST010000315.1:0-3091 GCA_049516815.1 Bacteroidales bacterium
TCCAACGAAAATCCATACCATCCCAATCAATCCAAAATCTTCCGGTGATAATAAGCGAGCAAGTATTAGTCCGATGATGATTTGAACGACTTGTTGCCCGAACCGGTCAACCGTGGTCCAGGTCAAAGCATTTAGCATTCTCCGTTTTAGATTGTCGCTCATAATATTGATTAAAGAAAGCTCCTGTTATTTTTCGTTGATTATTATAAAATCTTTTATGTAGAGTTGTTAAAAAACAATTCTAAGCAGCATCGGTATGGCAAATCTAAAGATCAGCCTGCCCACATTTCCGGTACTCAAATCCTTCATCGAATTTAAATGATCTGCAAAGGTAGCTGAAATCGATGTGATTTTGTACCTTTGCGGCAACAGCAGTTTGTTCTATCGCCGTGCCTCTGGCGCGGAGGAAAGTCGGGACAACACAGAGCACCATACTTCCTAACGGGAAGGCTTTCCGGATATAAAAGCCGGAGGGACAGAAAGTGCCACAGAAAATTACCACCCCCGAGAATTCGGAGGAAAGGGTGAAAACGCGAGGTAAGAGCTCACGATCCGTGCAGGCGACTGCAGGAGGGGTAAACCTTATGGGTTGAAAGACCATGTATACCGATTGTCAAGGGTTGCTCGCCCAATGCCGGGGGGTAGGTCGCTAAAGTCGGATGGCGACATCCGGCTCAGATAAATGATAGAATTCAACAGGATCCTGCTTACAGAACTGCTGTTATTTTTTTTCAATCCAAAAATTCATGAAGATTCTGACGGTTATTGGCGCACGCCCACAGTTCATCAAAGCTGCAACGATTTCACGTTTACTTCTTCCTGATCCTGATGTTGAGGAAATCCTGGTCCACACCGGGCAGCATTATGATCCGGACATGTCGGATATCTTCTTCGGGGAATTGAATATTCCCCATCCTGATTTTAACCTGGAAGTTGGCTCAGGGTCACATGCAGTTCAAACCGGGAAGATGCTTGAGGGCATCGAAACCATCCTCCTCAAGAAAAAACCCGATTGGACATTGGTTTACGGGGATACGAATTCAACCCTTGCCGGTGCACTTGCTGCCACGAAACTCAACATCCCGTTAGCCCATGTTGAAGCAGGGCTCCGTTCATTCAACCGGAATATGCCGGAAGAGATTAACCGGATCGTGACCGACCGGATCTCCAACCTCCTATTCGCTCCTACCCAAACAGCCATGATTAACCTTGAAAAGGAAGGATTGCTGGAAGCAAGCTGTCTCACTGGAGATGTCATGTTCGACAGTGCACTTTTTTACATGGAGAAAATCCTGAAGAACCCGGATTCCTTTAAAATAAACGGCCTTCCGCAGGAATACCTGCTGGCCACGGTGCATCGTGCTGAAAACACGGACAATATCAATAACCTGAAAAACCTGTTCCGGGCATTTTCAGAATCCCGTCAGGACATCATTCTGCCCATTCATCCTCGCACCCGGAAGATCATTGCCAACGCCATCCGCCTCCCTGAAAATGTTCACATCATCGATCCCGTTGGATACATCCAGATGCTTTATCTGACGATGCATGCCGGCAAAGTCCTGACCGATTCCGGTGGTTTGCAAAAAGAAGCCTATTTTCTCGGTAAGCAGTGCATCACCATGCGTACAGAAACAGAATGGGTGGAAACACTTCACGACAACTGGAATATCATCACAGGTACCGATCCGGAGAAAATCCTTGAAGCTATCCGATCAGCTGCTCCTTCTTCTTTCCAAAATTCATCATTTGGAAATGGAAAAGCCGCCGAGGCTATTGTTGAAGAACTGAAAAACCGACGTTAACGTCCTTATATTTTAATATTTTTTACCTTCTTTTTTCTTCATTTTTTCCCCCAAACTAAATCGTAATCAGGTACCCAGGTTTTTGAACCATCCTTTGTTAATAAAATCCTTGATTTTCCTGATATTTTAATGGGAATTTATCCGGAAATTTTTCGTACTTTTGTTACAGTACAATTAAATTTAATTATTTGATTATGAATGATATAGAAAAAGAGATCGCCAGCCAGAATTACACGGCAGAAAATATCACGGTTCTGGAAGGGCTGGAAGCGGTCAGGAAGAGGCCTGCAATGTACATTGGAGATGTGAATATCAGGGGATTGCATCACCTCGTTTATGAAGTTGTTGATAATTCCATCGATGAAGCTCTGGCGGGATACTGCAGTAGGATTGACTTGATCATACACGAAGATAATTCCATAACGGTGACGGATAACGGAAGAGGGATTCCTACGGATTTCCATGAAAAAGAACAGCGATCGGCATTGGAAGTCGTCATGACGCTTCTTCACGCCGGAGGGAAATTCGACAAGGACACCTATAAGGTTTCCGGTGGATTACATGGGGTAGGTGTTTCTGTTGTCAATGCTTTATCAAAAAAACTGGTAGTCACAGTTCACCGTGGAGGTAAGATTTTCCAGCAGGAATATCAATACGGAAAACCGATGTACCCGGTAAAAACGGTCGGCGATACAGACCGGAACGGCACCATTGTGACCTTTAAACCTGATAATTCCATCTTTATTACTGAACATTATGACTCGGAAATCTTGACTTCCCGGTTAAGGGAGCTTGCATACCTCAATAAAGGAATCACACTCACCATTACCGATGAAAGGGAAAAAGACGAGCAGGGGAATTTTCTCACAGAAACATTTTTTTCAAAGGATGGATTGAGGGATTTTATCGATTACCTCGATGCCAACCGTGAGAAATTGATGCCGGAACCTATCTATATTGAAGGCGAAAAGAATGGCATCCCCATGGAGATTGCTATGCAGTATAACACTTCCTTCTCCGAAAATATCCATTCATACGTCAATAATATCAATACACACGAAGGTGGAACGCATCTTGCCGGTTTCCGCCGGGCACTCACACGTACACTTAAAAGCTATGCAGATAAGACGGGCATGCTTGCAAAACTGAAGTTTGATATCAGCGGCGATGATTTCCGTGAAGGACTTACCGCCATCATTTCGGTCAAGGTTCAGGAGCCCCAGTTTGAAGGACAGACAAAAACCAAACTCGGCAACAATGAGGTGATGGGAGTAGTTGACCAGCTG
>JBEKST010000316.1:0-3050 GCA_049516815.1 Bacteroidales bacterium
GAAAGAGATCGGATATACCGGCCACCCGTTGGAAGTGTACCTTGTCCGTCTTCTTTTCTGCTTGTTTGCCGAGGATACCAGCATCTTTGAAAAGGACCAATTTCGTGACTATTTAGAGAACAAGACCAAAGAGGATGGAAGTGACCTTGCCTCTCTTCTTTCAACCTTATTCTATGTTTTAAATACCCCGGATGAGAAACGATTAACAAATTTGGATGAAGATCTATCGTCGTTTCCATATGTTAATGGGAAATTGTTTGAAGAATCCCTTCCCCCGGCTTCATTCGACAGTAAAATGCGTGAAATTCTGCTAGAATGTACGGCCTTGGATTGGGGCGCAATTTCCCCGGCTATATTTGGATCTCTATTCCAGAGCGTAATGAATCCAGTAGAACGCCGAAACCTGGGTGCACACTATACTTCCGAAAATAATATCCTGAAAGTTATTAAACCCTTATTCCTAGATGATCTGTGGAAAGAATTCAATTCCGTAAAAAAAACAAGACCGCAGTTAAAAAAATTTCATGACAAATTAGCATCTCTTCGTTTCTTGGATCCAGCTTGCGGATGTGGAAATTTTTTGGTTATCTCATATCGTGAGATTCGATTGTTGGAAATTGAAGTAATAAAAACCTTATTGTTTGAGGTAATGGAAATGCGAAAAGAGGTTGCGACGGAAGCAAATTTAGATATAGACCATCTGGTTTATTGTAATGTCGATAGATTTTATGGAATCGAACTAGAAGAGTTTCCATCACAAATTGCACAGGTTGCTTTGTGGCTGATGGATCATCAAATGAATATGAAAGTTAGTGAAGAATTTGGTCAATATTATCGCAGACTACCTTTAAAGAAAAGTCCTAATATTTTATGTGGTAATGCCCTAAAAACAGATTGGCATAGTATGATTGATCCAATTCCATGGGAAAAAGGAGAACAAAAATTTGACTACATTTTTGGAAATCCTCCATTTTCAGGAAAAAGCCTTATGAATGTTGATCAAAAAGAAGAAATGGAGCAAATCTTCAAAGGTGTTAAAGGTTCTGGTGTTCTTGATTATGTAACAGCTTGGTACATTAAAGCAGCTCAATATTTAAATCGGTTCTCGTTTTCAACTGATAATAATGCTTCCGAAGAAATAAAGGAGGATCTTTTTGGAAGTAATCTACAGATAATCAAAGAAAGGACTAGAAATTCACTTTGTGCATTCGTTTCAACTAATTCTATTTCTCAAGGGGAACAGGTTGGAGTCTTGTGGAATGAATTGTTTAATAAATACAAAATAAAAATTCATTTTGCTCATAGAACTTTTAAATGGAGTAATGAAGCAAGAGGAAAAGCTGCCGTTCATGTTGTTATTATTGGGTTTTCTAATTATGATATTCTTAATAAACAGATTTTCGATTATGAGGACATTAAAGGTGAGGCCCATTTGATTAAAGTACGCAATATAAATCCGTATTTAGTTGAAGGGAAAGACATTGTAATTTTAAAAAGGCGGAATCCTATATCTACAATTCCAAAGATTTTTTTTGGAAATATGCCAAATGATGATGGGAATTTTTTAATGACAGACATAGAAAAAAACGAACTTATCATTAAACAACCATTGATTGCGGAATATATACGACCGATTTTAAGTGCCAAAGAGTTCATTAATAATACATATCGGTGGTGTTTTTGGTTGTTAAATGCTGATCCTGGAGAATTAAAAGAATTCCCGGAAATAATTTCCCGGATTGATAGAGTGAAGGAATATCGTGAAAAAAGTACAAGAGCAGAAACAAGAAAACTTGCGGCATTTCCAACACTTTTTGGAGAAATTAGGCAACCCGATTCAGATTATGTTTTGATTCCCAGGCATTCTTCAGAAAACAGAAAATATATACCACTTGGATTTTTTTCTAAAGAATACATTGTTTCAGATAGTTGCAATGCACTACCTTTTGCGACACTTTTTCATTTTGGGATCTTAATGTCGGTAATGCATCAAACATGGATTCATTATGTTTGTGGGAGAATAAAAAGTGATTACAGGTATTCAAATGAAATTGTTTACAATAATTTCCCCTGGCCAGAAAACCCATCAGAAAAGCAAGTAAAAACTATTGAAGAAGCAGCCCAAAAAGTTTTAGATACCAGGGCAAAATTTCCCGGCAATAGTCTGGCCGATCTTTATGATCCTCTGACCATGCCACCAGAGTTGGTCAGGGCTCACCAGGAATTGGATAAGGCTGTTGATCTTTGTTACCGGCCTCAGCCTTTCCCCAATGAAACGAAACGGATTGAGTTTCTTTTTGAGTTGTATGATAAATATACAGCCGGGCTTTTTGCAAAAGGAAAGAAAACTAAAACGATTAAAAGTAAACCAACCAGACAAATTGAATAAATAACCAGTTGGCGCCCCAGTTGGCGCGCGTCTGCCAAAGGCGAATAAATCTTTGAAACGTGCAAAAATCACAAATCTTTTAAAAATTTAATGCTAATCCTATATTCTGTCCGGACGTAGTTAAGGTTATTTTTTTAGCTCTGTTTACCAGGACAGCCGAGTTTCCTAGCCTTATGATACCATCAATGATTGCTGCACCACCAAGAACACAATAAAAAACACCAGTATTAAATTTGTATTCTTTTGTCTCACTAAAATACGGATTTGATGCTTCAGCTATATAAGCAGCTCCCCCTCCAGCCATTAATACACCGCACACCAGAGGAATGAAGCCATCTTTTCTCGCAATGCTGGTCCGTCTCGTCAGATCGGGATTATATTGCTGTTTTACATCCCGGGTCAGATCCCCGGACAAACTGTCTGACTGGCCAAAGGATAAAATGTTTATAACGAACAATGTAATTGTCAATATTTTTTTCACATGTTTTAAGGTTTTCATGATAACCCTGTTAGCGCGCGTCCACCAAAGGCGGATAAATCTGTGACGCGTGCCAAATCACAGCTCGTTTATAACGAGTAAAAGTAGTTTCCCTGTCAAAAAGGGGAAATATATCATCTTCATACTTTTTGATTGAAATTCAGAAAAGGGTTTGGGATTTCT
>JBEKST010000317.1:0-3027 GCA_049516815.1 Bacteroidales bacterium
AGAAGAGATTATAAACATCTTGTCTTTCCTTTTTTAGAATTTTATCCTTGACCCAGGATAAAAAAACACATCGTTTTATTCTGGAAAAACAAAGTCAAACATTTTCAGGAAGACCCTAATCCCATGAGATTCCTGTTTCCCATGATTTCATTTGTTTTCCTGATGAATTTATTTGGTCAGAAAAATGAAATATTGAAAACACTTGTGGATACCATAAAATCGATGGATTATCGGATAACACTTTTACAGAAATAATTCCACAATCTTCCGCAGATCTTCTTCTTTTAATTTATAATTGGCCCCGCTGATCTTATTGATCACCAGCATTTCAAAGATTTTTTGTTTATTGGTCATGATTCCTGTTTCCGACAAGCGTACCGGACATTCTAAGGAACGGAACAGATCTTCGATCCGCCAGATGGATTCATGGGAGGTAAGGGATTCATTGAAAATGCCAGAACCCAGCAGCCCGATCCGGTCGGGGTACTTTCCCTCAATATACTTCATCCAGGCAGGGTAAACAATGGTAAGCGAGGCTCCATGCGGAATGTCATAGAGCAGGGAAAGGATGTGACCGATGCTGTGAACAGCTCAGTCGCCTGATTTTTTCCCCAGCATGGTAAGTCCGTTCAGCGCCATGGTGGCAGCATACATAATCTTTTCACGGAGTTCATAATTATTTAAATCCTTCAGCAAGGGAGGACCATATTTAATGGCTTCCTGAACAATAGAAATGATGAAACGGTCGCTGAGTGTAGCTTCTCCGGGACCGAACCAGGCTTCAAAACAATGTGCGATCAGGTCGGCAATACCATAGGCTGTATAATTCCGGGGTACTGTAAATGTTAATTGCGGGTCCAGGAATGAATGAGCAGGATACATGAGTGGAGATCCGTACCCGTCTTTAAAATTGGCATCATGATTTGATATAACGGCAAAAGGATTCATTTCAGTTCCCGTAGCGGCTAGCGTCAGGATACAGATCAAGGGTAATGCTTTTACAGGCTTTACTTTCCGGGTTATGAAATCCCAGGCAGGATGATCTACAGGAATCGTAATGGAAATGACCTTTGCCGAATCGATCACACTTCCTCCCCCTACTGCGAGAATGACATCGACCTTATGTTTACGTCCGAGGGCTGCAGCAGCATCTATATCTTCAATCACCGGATTTGGCCGGATCCCTTCATATTCAACAACGTCAGCATGCACTTCTTTCAAACAATCCATAACCCTATCATAAAGCCCTGTTTTTTTTATCGAACCTTTACCATATACCAGCAGGACCTTTTTGCCATAATGCTGAAGCACCTTATTCAACCCGTTAAGGGAGTTCCTTCCAAAATGAAGAGTGGTGGGGTTGCAATAAACGAAATTTTCCATATCCTGAAAAGATTAAACCGTTGTAAAATTAAAAAAAGGTCTTAACATTAATTGCTTTTTGGCCTGCAGTCATATTGTCAGCCAGTTTTGGTAGTTTTATAAACTATTTAACAGATTGAAAAATCGCTATACCGATACGGAACACGTTTGCAAAATCTTAGCTACTGTTCCTATCTTCATTACTGCATCTAAAAGAAAAATGCTTTGTATTTTTATTAAGATGCAGTATAAAAGCTGATCTTCATAAAAAATATTTTCAAAAAAAACATTTTTTGTTAAAAGCTAAGAAATATGGTATGAGTGCAACTAAATCTTTCAACAGTTAATGGTAAATATTTACCTTTGCACCCCGGTTAATCATCCTCTTCATTTGCAATATGTACGGCAAATTCAAAGATCACCTGCAAAAACAGCTCGATAACATCATCTCGGAAGGCCTTTACAAAACCGAACGTATCCTGACCACGCCTCAGGGTGTTGAGATCAAGACGGATAAAGGACAAAAAGTTCTGAATTTCTGTGCAAATAATTATCTCGGGTTGTGCAATGATCCGAGAACCATGGCCGGAGCTAATATGACATTTTTCCGCTATGGCTTCGGGATGTCATCAGTAAGATTTATCTGCGGGACGCAAAAGATCCACAAAGACCTTGAAGCAAAGCTGAGTGATTTTCTCGGGACGGAAGATACCATTCTGTATTCCTCTGCATTTGATGCCAACGGAGGGGTTTTTGAACCGCTGTTGAGTGAACAGGATGCTATTATTTCCGATGAGCTGAATCATGCATCCATCATCGATGGCATCAGATTGTGCAAAGCCCAGCGTTTCCGGTATAAGAACAACGATATGGAGGATCTTGAAGAGGTGCTGCAGGATGCCAGTGAAGCGCGTTTCAAATTGATCGTCACGGATGGTGTTTTTTCCATGGATGGAATCATTGCACAAGTTGACAAGATCTGCGACCTGGCCGAAAAATATCATGCCCTGGTTATGGTAGACGATTCACATGCAACCGGATTTGTCGGAAAGACAGGAAGAGGAACGATTGAACATTGCAATGCCCAGGGACGGGTGGATATTATCTCAACAACCTTTGGAAAGGCACTTGGGGGTGCATCCGGTGGTTGTATTTCGGGCCGGAAGGAGATTGTGGAGTTACTTCGCCAGCGATCAAGACCCTATTTGTTTTCAAATACCCTTGCGCCTTCTATCGCTGGTGCCACCCTCGAAGTTCTGAACCTGCTATCTGAAACTACGATGCTTAGGGATAAATTGTTTGAAAACACAGACCTTTTCCGCAAAGGAATGGAAGCAGCCGGTTTCAGGATCGTTCCGGGGATCCATCCCATTGTACCTGTTTTATTCGGACATCTTCCTAATGACGCTCAGCTCTCCCAGAACTTTGCCAATGCATTGCTCGATGAAGGTATCTATGTGATCGGGTTTTATTACCCGGTTGTTCCCAAAGGAAAATCAAGGATAAGGGTACAGGTCAGTGCTGCTCACTCAACCGAGCAAATTGAATTTGCTTTAGAGAAGTTTAAAAAGGTTGGAAAACAATTAGGAGCTATTTAAAAAAAGTACGAAGTACGATTTACGAAGTACGAATTTATTTGTCTCGAATCTTTACGTATTTGCTATT
>JBEKST010000318.1:0-3017 GCA_049516815.1 Bacteroidales bacterium
GCCGGCGCCGGGCGCGTGAAAGGGAGGCGGTCGAAATGAACACCCTCAAGCAAAAGATCAGTAGATAGCAGCAGCAGGTTATTCCCGGTGTCGATTACCGCGGCATCATCCCCGATACCCTTTATTGTTCCTTTGTGTTTAGGGATTATATTTTTTGTAAGATGATCGATCAATCCGAATTCACCCAGCTCTGACAATTCGGTGCGGCTCTTTTTCTCACCCGGCACATTTTTTTCTTTCCTGGTGTACATACGATCTTTTCTGCAAAATTCGGATTTTTTTTGGTTATTTGTGATACTATATTTGAACTATCGGCACCATAGTGGTTATGATATTATTTTACCCGTTTGAACAATCTTTTACATAATTTTGTGATCAGGTTCCTTTTAATGTATTTTTCAGGAATTTTAATCAGGAAATGCCCTTTTTTCAATCACTTACTGAATACTTCCTAAACTACCAGAAATAGCTATGCAAATCAAATTTAACCTTCATTATATTAACCTTGGATTGTTTCTTGTGTTTCTGTTCCTGACGCTATTAATCGAGGTTAATCCGCCCATGTGGAAGGGTTTTTCTGATCCTAAGTCCTATCTGTATCAATCAGGCATACCACTTACAAGCAAAGAATTCTTCATCACTCAGAAGGTAGGACCCTATTCACCTGTACCTTTTACGGTTCCGCTGATATATAAAATTGCCGGTAGTAATCCTGTGCTAATCATCCGGGTTCAACAACTCTTACATTGGCTAAGTGTATTATTCTTTGCATATGCCCTTGTTTTGATAATAAGGAATAAATTCATTGGCTTGTTTACCATATTACTATTATATCTTATTATGTCCTGGTGGAATATTCTCGGGTGGACCATAAACCTACTTTCGGAATCCGTACAGCTTTCCATTCTGCTTTGTTGGGTTGCGTCATTAATTGTGTTGCATAAGAAAAAAACTAAATCATCTTTCCTGATACATATTTTATTCATTATTCTATTGGCAGGGACCCATGATCAATGGCCATATATATTTCTTTTAATCTATATTATTCTTTCGGGTTATTTTTTCTTTTTTGACCGAAAATTTTTACCAAGGATCCTCATTCTTTTAGGACTTGGGATTGGGATATTCTTTATACAGCAACAATCAGCATCAATCGGGCACAGATATCAGAAACCATTGATCAATTCAATCATTTTCCGTATAATGAAAAATACTGAATATTATAACTGGTTTCGAACACAAGGAATGCCGCAGGCAGATAAACTTTATGATGAATTCTCTTCGACAAATATTAATGTCGCTGAGCATCAAATGCATGTGTGGGGCCTTTATACGAACCCTGAATATGTGCCCTTCAGGCAATGGGTGGATGAACATGGTAGTTCAACATATAAAAAGTTCATACTAAGTCATCCTTTATATTTCTTTTTGTTACAAGAAAAGAAACCGGACCTGGAAAGAATGCTCTCGACAAACCTATTTAGTTATACGGATCAGCCCAGAGGTTATGCAAAATACCTGAATAAGTGTTTTCCTCTATTTCATCCCGTTTTTCTTGTTTTTATCTTTATTGTTCTCGTTGTATTATTATTCAGAACCCATGAGTTCTTGTATTTCTTTCCCATTCTGCTGATTATTATTACAATACTGAATGCATTTCTTATGTATAATGCAGATGCCCTGGAAGTTGAGAGGCATTCCGTTCTGACAATGATTTCGGTACAGATACTTGGTCTTTTTTCCATGGCTATAATAATTGATTGGCTATGGAGAAAAATAGTCATTAACTCGCCAGCTAACATTGATCCTTAAAAATCGTTTCCAGGGTTTCCATTTCGTGAATTATTTGTACCTTTACACTCTAAATACGTTGTTTTCCCAATTGATACGATGCGTGTTTAGATTTATTCTAATTTGATTTTCAATGGAATCCGACTCAAATAAAATAATAGATTCGTTTACCCGGGGTGACTATAAATTCGGTTTTATTACAGACATTGAAACGGATATGGCCCCAAAAGGGTTAAATGAAGATATTATCCGTTTCATTTCCACAAAAAAGAACGAACCGGAATTCCTGCTTGAGTTCCGCCTGAAAGCTTACCGCTACTGGCTGACCATGAAAATGCCGGGATGGGCCAACCTGAAAATTCCGCCCATTGATTTCCAGGATATCATTTATTATGCTGCCCCGAAAAAGAAAAAACAGCTTGCCGGCCTGGATGAAGTAGACCCGGAATTACTGGATACATTCAGCAGGCTTGGCATATCCCTCGAGGAACAAAAGAAACTCAGCGGGGTTGCCGTGGATGCTGTGATGGACAGTATTTCGGTCAGGACTACTTTTACAGATACTCTTTCAAAGCTGGGAATTATATTTTGTTCCTTCAGCGAAGCCGTTCAGAAACATCCCGATCTTGTAAAACAATACATGGGATCAGTGGTTCCCTATACTGATAACTTTTTTGCCACACTGAACTCTGCCGTATTTACCGACGGTTCATTTTGCTTCATTCCCAAAGGCGTTCGATGCCCTGTTGAACTTTCTACCTACTTCAGGATCAACGCCGCTAACACCGGTCAGTTTGAACGAACCCTGATCATTGCAGAGGAAGGCGCTTACGTCAGTTACATGGAAGGTTGTACGGCACCTCAGCGTGATAATAATCAGCTTCATGCCGCAACGGATTGTATTTATGTCTGCTTACACCTTTAACAAAAGTTATAAATTGGTAAAATTTTTGCCCGACACCTATCCTTTGCCTGATACCTGAACAAAATAACATGTAATTGATTTTTCTGGAAGGTAATAGCATTAATGAATGAGTAAACCTGTAACTTCTAATTTCCTTCACTTTTACGAAGAAATTATTTATGCCGGCTAACTGAATTTCATCGTAAATAAATATTTTATCAATATGAGGGTTATTTAGATAAACATCCTTAGTATAATTATTTACAAGTACAGCTACAAAACTATCCGGCCATTTGTTCTTAATTGCCCTAGGAATTGGAGT
>JBEKST010000319.1:0-3006 GCA_049516815.1 Bacteroidales bacterium
AACCATGGTTTCCACCCGTTCACGCTTGGAATACGCCACGGTGACAGGGACCAGTAATGCAAGATTAAGAACCCAGAAAAAGATCCAGGAGACCCGGAGAAGTCCCTTGTGGTTCATCCAGAACCTGGAACGGTCTGTGAACTCATTCCAGCCGATCACCCCGGTGATGATGATGAAAGGAAGGATTGGAAGAATGAACCTTTCCTGCTTATTTGGGAAACAGGAATGGAATATGAAAAAAATTGCAACTGGGATGAAAATCAACAGATATTTTTTCCAGGTCCGCAGGAAACCGAAGAAAAGCATTAAACTGACAGGTGGGACCAGAATGCCGAAAATTACCAGGAAATAATCATACCAGGGAAGGGTTATATAGTCATGTGCCGATTGAATGTTCCCTTTTACATAACCTATCAACTCAACAAATGGCTTTCCCCAGATAAAATAGTCCACTGTACCCTCGACCAGCACAATGGGTATAAATGTACCAAGGATCAGGGTGACCATTTCTTTCCATTTTCGTTCGAACAGAACCACAAGGATGAGCCCGATACTGAAAAGGATAGTCTGTGGCCGGATGTCAAAAGCAAGTCCGAGAAACAATCCCGACAGGAAATAGGCCGATGTTTGCCCGGGCTGGTCGCGGCTCACGATGAACCAAACGGCTAGCACCAGTAAGGGTACGCAACTCGTTTCCACAAGGTCGCGCACGCTGATCCAGGGCATGAACCACAGGAGTGCCAGCAGTAATCCAACCATTCTTGCCGACTTTTTATCACTCAGCCTTTCGGTGATCTTATAACCAAAATAAATGGTGATCAGCGACCAGGAGGCATTGATGAGACGCACGAAGAACATCTTCAGCTGGGGGTCGTTCAGATGGATGAATTTAAAAAAGGAGAAGAGAAGAAAATGCAGGCCCGGATAGAAGAAATTATGACCTGTTGGCCCCGAAATACCCGGATTGCCTGGAAGCCAGCTGCTGTTGTAGCCATCCACCCACGATTGTGCCGATTCAACCGCCAGGAAATGGTCGTCCATCATTCCAAATCCACGGGCAAACACAACTGCCAGCAAGCGAAACACAATAGCTAATGTCATGATGAGCAGAAGTGGCTGCTGATTCCAGTATTTCCTGATCAACGCAGTCATGGAAGAAGACTCAGGATATCGGTAAGTTAAACCATTCGTAATAATAGTTCCCGAGTTCAGTTGGATTGATGCACATCACGGGGATCTCAGCTTCATTAAACATCATGGTTTCATCCCATGCGGATACACTAAAACCGGGAACGTCAATATAGGGTATCGTCATGGTTATGATCAGGTCGGTTTGGATTTTAATAGAATAAGAGATGACCTGGTTGGCGAAATCCCCGGTCTTTTCAGCTTTAATGATCTCATATGGGATCTTGTTCACATCCAGGATCTTTGTGATCTGAGCGGTGATGAGTTTGATTCTCCCATCTAGGTCGGGGTCATTTTCATTGGCCTGGAATAAATGCACTTTTGAATGGAATAATTTGGCCATTAAGAGTATCCATTGAACCTTCTGGCGGGTTTCAAAGTCATTGCTGATCGGGATAACAATTTTGTGATAACCTTCCCCGAACGGCCGTTTCTGCACGACTACCACGGGACAGGGCGAATCCAGGACAACCCGGAGGGCATAACTGCCAAAAAGGTATTGCATCCCTTGTTTTCCGTGGGTGCCAAGAACCATTATATTGGCTTTGATCTCCGTGGCAACTTCATTTATGATCGTGAATATACTTCCTTCGCGGGCTATGGTTTCAATGGTCACAGATTGGCTCTCTTCATAGGTGTCCTTGTATTTTTTCAACTTTTCCTCCACATATTCAACGGATAATTTTTCCTTTTTCAGGAACGATTTTGTTTGCTTGTTTATGACATGAAGAATGCAAACGCTATAATTCAGCGATTTTGCCAGTTCCACTCCATGATGAATGGCATTGTTACAGGCTTCCGAAAAATCGGTCGGAATAAGTACAACACTGTTATACTTGATACTTTTTTTGACATGATTTTCCATAACATTGTTGTTAATTGTTGTTTACATTAATCTTTCCAGGATCGTTGTCATCTCCAGAAGATTTTTCCGTTTTTGCTCCTGCCTGAGCGCTCTTCCGGATTTAGTGAAATATTTATGATCTGTGAAAAATTTAACTTCGAACCTGAGCCATTCTTCGAAGTTGGTCTTACAGATCCCGTTCAGGTTCCATTCGAGTTGAAGTTTAAACGACTCTATAAAGAAATCATCGCGCCCCAGCGAGTCGAGATCTGCATCGCAAAGGATCTGTTCCGGCAAGGTAACAGGCATCTGTGGAAGCTTTGTAACAAGGATAAGTCCTGCGACCTCGTCAATATCTTCCAGGTTGTAACCAAAAGTGGGTAATATCTCCCCGGCAATAAGTACCGATTGGGTTTCATGGTCATTGTAGGAAACCATCATACCGGCGTCATGATAAATCGCTGCCGTTTCTATGAGCAAGCGTTCATGCTCATCATCAAAGCGCTCCATCTCCATCAACCGGATCACAGCACGATGCATATCCAAAGTGTGTTCGATAGTATGGTAAGTCAGCGAAGGACTGAGTTCTTTCCTCATCCGGCCAATGATATAGTCGCGTGCACCGGCAAAATCCATAAGAGAAACAGATTATTTTGTAAAAGTAGAAAAAAATCGGAAAAAAACAATACATGTAAAATATCCAAAATAAATACAATCGGAAAAACTTCAGTAGCCCGGATACATGCTTTCAGATATCCTTCAGCTGCAGGATGATCCCGGCAGGATCAGATGCTGAAAAGATGGTATGTCCGACTACCAGGACATCGGCTCCGGCTTTTAGTAACCGGGGTGCGTTTTCCAGGTCGACGCCTCCGTCAACTTCGATCAGGGCAAGTGATTCCGTTTCCGTGATCAACGTTTTCAGCCGTTCAATTTTAGGAATACTGTGTTCGATGAATTTTTGTCCTCCAAAA
>JBEKST010000320.1:0-2961 GCA_049516815.1 Bacteroidales bacterium
CCGTATATTTTCCAGTCCGGGCCCATTTGCAGATGCACGCCATACGCAGAATGTCCAACATAAGTCTCACTTTGCTTGAAAAGGACTGAATCTTCAAGAGTGGCATCATATTGATAGATCTTTGCATGATGCCAGTCAGCCGACGCCCTGTAGAGGTATCTTGAATCAATTGAGAATTCAAGATAAGCCCATCCTTCATCAATACCTGTATCAGTTCCTTCAACCCAGAATAGATGGGTAATTTGACCTGTCGATAAATTGAACTGACAATATTCAAACAAAACATTAGACGGGGAGATCAATTTTGTTCCATCAGGTGAAACTCTCAGATATCCCGGGTTATCAATAGGTTGAGTATAGAAAGAACTGGGACTGACTACCGGCTCCTGGATCCCGCCGGATGTAATGAGGTATGCATAAAAATTGTTATTGCTGAGAGCATTGTGAATTATCAGCCAGGCATCTTTGTTATTGTGATGCCTGGCTGCAGTCATCCCAATAGGATAGTTCGCGTTTCCCAATAATGAAATGTTTTTTTGTCCGGTTACAATATCGCCTAATCCGCCGTTAAGTCTCATATCGACAACGGAATAATGCAATCCTTCATTCGGCAAAGGAAGAGGCCATCCCAGACAATTTAATGTGAAAATATAATACAAGCTGTCATCCGAAATGTTCTGCACCACACAAACTGATTGATCCTGTTGTGCTGACAATAAATCGCTTCCATTTGGCATGATTGACCCGGTCCTGTCATAAACACGCATTCCATCTGTATAAAAAAGCAGATTGCCCAGTGAATCAGAAACGGTTGCCATAGATCGGTTTGTTATCATTTGACTGTTGATCAGGTATTGGGGAATTCCACTATTAAATGACACACCGGCCTGCGATCCAAAATACCAGTTATTCCATTCACCTTGGGAAAAAACAAAGAAAGGGAGAGAAAGTAATATACCGAAGAGATAAAGATGTTTCACATCTTTTTGCTGATGGGTAAAGTTAATGACTATTTAAAAATCAAGATTAAAAATTACGAATTATTTCCTTTGTGCTCCTTCGTGAAGACCTTTGTGCGCCTTCGTGGTTTTAAAATAAATTCACCACAATAGGCACATAGAACACAATAGAATAACGGATTACGAATTGTCCTCTTTGCGGCCTTAGCGTCTTGGCGTCTTTTGCGGTTAAAAAAGGCACGAGGCACGAGGGAACAGGCACGAGTTGAAGGCAATAGGGTGATTGATAATTGATAATTATTTCGCTACTTCACTACTTCTCTAATTCGCCATTTAATCTTCAGGGCTTTTTCTTGTAATTCTTCCACTTTTCTGCATCCGTGGCAAAATCGTTGTAATATTTTGCCTTTTCCATATCGCCTCTTGCCTGGTACACCATACTCAGGTTGGTACAAACTTCATAGCTGAGGTTTCGACGGGCAGCCTCTTCCCAGTACCTGATAGCAGTTGCGGTGTCTCCCTGCAGGATATAATAATACCCAATGTTAAAATAAGGAACATCCAGTTTGGGAAATGTTTTCATAACATCTTCATTCATCTTGATCGCCTTCATGAATTCTCCCTTTTCATAATAAAGATCAGCCATTTTGAAAACAGCAGTCAATGCTCCCGGGTTGATCTGCAGCACCTTTTGGTAACAAATAATAGCGCTGTCAAGCTTGTTTTTCTTGTGGTATACCGTGGCCATATTCTCCCATGCAGGCTGTAGTTCAGGTCGCAACGCGATGGCTTTTTTTAGAAAAACAAATCCTGAATCAACTTTTGGTGAAAAATCTAAATATACCCTGGCCAGGTCATTCAGCGTGGTATAGTCATTGGGATACATTTTCAAAGCCTTGCGGAAATGTGATACGATCACCTGCTGCAATTGTTCATTGACGGTTCCGTTCTGCTGATAATTAGGATCCTTGTAAACCCCTGCTGCCATGAATTCGGCAAAATCCACGTTGGCCTTGACAGATTTATCAAGATATTTTATATCCGATGTATATAGATCATGGAGGTTGTGCCATTCACGGTTCCGATTGATAGTCATGGCCGTATAGGGAATCAGAAGCAGGACTATGATTACAACGATCTTTGCCCGTTCACTGAATTCAATGGTGAGACTCATGGGTTCGGTGCGGAAAACCCTGAAAATGAAATAAACCAGGGCGATGACGAACCCCAGGGAGGCGTTAAACACGAACCGTTCGCCAACAATCCCCACCACCGGCGTCACCACATTGGTATACATCGCAATGGCAATGAGATAGTAAAGGATCGCGAACGAAAGAATATGCTTTTCCCTGAATTTCCGGATAGCATAAACGAAAAGGCCGAGATAAATGATAAAAGAGATCATCACCAGCATATTTCCCCAATCGGTAACAGGGATCATATTATATCCGTAGTAATAGAGCAAAGGATGTGGAAAGATCAGGATCCTTAAATAAAATAACAGTGTCATCAATCCGGCGCCGGTTCGTATATAGAAATTCTTATCCATGAACAAAGGGTTTTCAATAAAGGAATTCACCTGGATGGCCTTCGGAAGGAATAATCGGGGAATGAAATGGACCATCAATCCAATGGATAATGCGGCAACGAATATCCAGATGAGATTTTTCGGTTTCATATCGGTGAAAAAATACAGCGCCAACGGGTAGAGTGCAACGAAAGGCATGATGGATGATTTGCAGAGGTAGCCAATGATAAAGATGATCAAGGCTGTATAAACATAGATGATCTTTTTCCTCTCCGCATACCGTAGAAAAAAATGTAAACCACCAAGTCCGCAAAGAAATGACAACAACTCATCCCGGTTTTTCAGGCTGGCTACCACCTCCGTATGAACAGGATGTGCCATAAAAAGCAGGGTGATCAGGAACGGGAAAAGGATATTATAATTCTTCAGCAGGCGCTTAAGTATGAAAAACAGCAGGGTTGAAATCCAAAAATA
>JBEKST010000321.1:0-2958 GCA_049516815.1 Bacteroidales bacterium
TTAGGCTTAACTTGTTGAAATATTAATAACTGTCTTATGCATTGGCTAACGTAATGCAGTTATCAACATTCCAACAAGACAATAAAAAATAAAATAATACTTGTTTTTCAACATAGAAGGCACAATAGATCACATTAGATTCTGATCTTATAAATCACGATTTTCCTATTGTGCCCTGATGTGCCTAATGTGGTGAAAAAGAAAGATGGAGGATTGAGAAAAGTAAGATGAATTCAAGGACATTTAATCAAAACCAAAATATGAAAGCAAAACTCGATTTAAAAGTTTTTTTTCTGTCTATAGTTATGGTATCTTTTATGATCAGCGGATCTTTTGCCCAGGATAAAAAAGCCACTGAGATCAAGATCAAAACTTCTGCCGTTTGTGGGCAGTGCAAAGACCGGATTGAAAAGGGAATGGCCTATGAAAAAGGCATTAAGGATATCAATCTGGATTTGGAGACAAAGATCGCAACCGTAAAATATAATCCTGCAAAGACAACACCGTCAGATATCCGGAAAGCTATTTCCAAACTAGGCTATGATGCCGATACCATTCCGGCAGACAAAATCGCTTATGCGAAGCTGCCTCCCTGTTGCAGGAAGGATGCAAAGAAGCACTGATCGAATTATAAATTATGAAATATGAATTATGAGTAAAAAGGTTATTTTCTGGTTTTTATTAAAGATACTGTTTGTCTCCGGTTTGACCTGGTCTGCAAATTGTCAGAATAAACCAGAAATATTCAGGGATCCCCGGTATTCCATACAGGAACGTGTTAACGACCTGGTATCGCGGCTGACACTGGAAGAAAAAGTTATGCAGATGCAGAATGAAGCGTCTGCCATTCCCCGTTTCGGCATTCCTGCTTATAACTGGTGGAATGAATGTCTGCACGGCGTTGCCCGTAATGGCGTGGCCACTGTCTTTCCCCAGGCCATTGGGATGGCCGCTACCTGGTCACCTGACCTTATTTTCAGGGAGGCAGATGTGATCTCTACGGAAGCAAGGGCGAAATACAATGCCATCAAATTATCAGGAGGAAGTGGCATTTACCAGGGACTGACGTTCTGGTCGCCCAACATCAATATTTTCAGGGATCCCAGGTGGGGAAGAGGCCAGGAAACATACGGAGAAGACCCTTACCTTACAGCCAGGATCGGTGTCGCCTTTGTGAAAGGGTTACAGGGGAATGATCAGAAGTACCTGAAAGTAATTTCAACCGCAAAACATTTTGCTGTTCACAGCGGGCCTGAACCAGCACGTCATAAATTTGATGCCTGGTGCAGTGAGCAGGACCTCTATGAGACTTATCTTCCTGCGTTTGAATCCCTCATCGGGGAAGGGAAAGCTTATTCCGTCATGGGCGCTTATAACCGCCTGTTCAATGTACCCTGCTGTGCAAGCGACCTTCTTCTGGATGAGATCCTGCGGAAAAAGTGGGGATTCGGGGGATATGTGGTCTCCGATTGCGGCGCCATCTGGGATATGTATAATGGACATGCATTGGTTGCCAATGCGGAAAAGGCTTCGGTGCTGGGTGTCAGGGCAGGTTGCGACCTTACCTGCGGCGATGAATACGGGTCTTTGGTTAATGCTGTAAAAAACGGGTATATTAGTGAAGGGGTTATTAACCAATCAGTGAAACGCCTGTTCACAGCGCGTTTCCGGCTCGGGATGTTCGATCCTGATACTGATGTTACGTACGCCGGGATTCCTTTTTCGGAGAACGATAAAGAAGAGAGCCGTTTACTTGCCCGGAAAGTCGCACAACAAAGCATCGTTCTCCTGAAAAATGAAAACAATGTGCTTCCGCTTTCCCGGAAAATAAAATCCATCGCTGTGATCGGACCCTATGCGGATAAACTCAGCGTGCTCATGGGAAATTACCATGGAACTCCCTCAAAACCGGTCACCTTGTTGCAGGGAATTAAGAATAATGCCGGTAAAAGGATTAGCGTAAAGTATGCCGTAGGAGTACCGGCACTTGAAGATGTCGATTACAAAAAAGACATCATCGACTGGATGCCTGAAGGGCAGGAGAAAGAAGCGCTTGCATTGGCTTCATTGTCGGATGTCATAATTTTTGTGGGAGGGATTTCACCGGATCTGGAAGGAGAAGAAATGAATATTGAGGTTCACGGTTTCAGTGGGGGCGACCGTACAAGCCTGGATATCCCAAACAATCAAACGGAATTGCTGAAGAAATTGCAGCAAACAGGGAAACCAGTGATTTTGGTGCTTACCGGTGGCAGCGCGCTGTCGTTCAAATGGGCGAAAGAGAACATCCCTGCCATTCTGGATGTATGGTATCCCGGTGAAGAAGGAGGCAATGCCCTGGCCGATGTCCTATTCGGGGATTATAACCCGGCCGGACGGCTACCGGTAACATTTTATAAATCGGTAAGCGACCTTCCCGCATTTGAGGATTATTCGATGAAGGGACGCACTTACCGTTATTTTACCGGCGAACCCTTATACCCTTTCGGCTATGGCTTGAGCTATACTTCCTTTTCTTATTTATATGTTGACCTTGCAAAAAAATCGGCGTATCCTGGCGACACTATATTGATCAATGTAAAGTTGAAGAATACCGGCGATTTTGACGGGGATGAAGTCGTACAGGTTTATTCAAAGCGGCCTGCCAATGGAAACGTACAGCCGATCAAATCCCTGGTGGCTTTTCAACGAATTCACATGAAGAAGGGAGGGGAACAGACGGTTTCGATTCCGCTTGTCGTAAAGGAACTAAGGCAATGGGACTATGCCAAAGAAGATTATACCGTAGTTCCAGGTATGTATGACATCCTGGTTGGAGCCTCTTCTGCGGATATACATTTACAAAGCCGATTACAGGTACTAAGTCAGTAAGCCGAAATTTAAAAAAGAGACCCATGAAGGCCTCTTTTGTCAGGATTTGATCCGGAAAAAATTATTTTCTCTTTGTGGTTTTCTTTG
>JBEKST010000322.1:0-2955 GCA_049516815.1 Bacteroidales bacterium
GAATTGACAAAAAACAAAAGGCCCGCAGTCAGGGCCTTTTCTTTTATATCCATCGATTCGATCTTCCTATTTCACATGCTCTTCCGGGTATGCCTGGATATTGTGGATGGAGAGGTCGGCGCCGGCGAATTCCTGCTCTTCCGTGAGCCTGATGCCGACGGTCTTTTTGAGGAGCCAGTAGACGACAAAACCGCTCACCAGGGCAAAAACGATGGCGCAGAGGCTCCCCAAAAGCTGTGAGATAAAGGTGACTCCACCCAAGCCGCCTAGTTCTTTCATGCCGAATATGCCGGCGGCGATCCCACCCCATGAACCGCATATGCCGTGCAGCGGCCAGACGCCCAGCACATCGTCGATCCGCAGTTTTTCCTGTTCGATACTGAAGCCGTAGACGAAGATGATAGAAGCAACTGCACCGGTGGCGAATGCGGCAAGGGGGTGCATGATGTCGCTGCCGGCGCATATCGCTATAAGCCCAGCCAGGGCGCCGTTATGAATAAAGCCCGGGTCGTTTTTGCTGGCCACCACCGCAGCCAGGACCCCGCCCACCATGGCGAGGAGGGAATTTATCGCCACCAGTCCGGATATCTTGTCAAGATGGCCAGCGCTCATGACGTTGAAGCCGAACCAGCCGACCGCCAATATCCATGAGCCGAGCGCGAGGAATGGAATGTTGCTGATCGGGATCGGCTCGGATTTGCTCCTGATGTAGCGGCCAACACGAGGCCCCAGTATCAGCACCGCTGGAAGGGCAAGCCATCCCCCCATGGAGTGGACAACAACGGAACCGGCATAATCGTGGAATTCGGCCCCGCCGACGCTCTTGAAGATATCCTGGAGGAGGGAAGCGTTTTTGCCCCAGATGAGAGACTCGAAGATAGGGTAGGTGAAGGCAACGAAGATTGCACCTGCGGCCACCTGCGGCCAAAATTTTGCCCGTTCGGCGATCCCTCCGGAAATGATGGCCGGGATGCATGCGGCGAAGCAGAGAAGGAAGAAGTAATGCACCAGGTCATATCCCTGGTTTCCTCCGAGGATCGCGTCCGCGGGTTTCAGGAAGGAGATGCCGTAGGCGATGGGAAAGCCGACAAGCAGGTAGGTGATTGTGGAGACAGACCAGTCGGTAAGAATCTTGACAAAGGCGTTAACCTGATTCTTCATCCGGACAGTTCCCACCTCGAGAAAGGCGAAACCGGCGTGCATGGCAAAGACCAGAACCGCGCCCAGCATGAGAAACAGCACATCGGAACTGTTCCGCACATTTGTCACCGTTGACAATACGTCCATATAATTACCTCCATTGGTAATAGGCCCTTTATTCGTCGTTGAAAAAGGATCGTTTGAAATAAGCAACCTCTTTGCCAAGATGCTAACCTATTGGAAATACGTTCACGGAAACAACAGGTCAGGTAATTCGATAAAGAAAGTGCCTGTTAATTAATCTCACCTGCTTAAAAAATGATCAGGTTGCTTATGAAACGTGCTTCAAGTAACGGAAATAAATATTGACGATTTGCGGTTATCATTGTAAATTCAATAAAATAAACGAGTTATTACGGTGCAGTCACGCATTGACGAAAACGATGGTTCCACTTCTGAATACATCAAAATGGAAAAGAATCCCATATGGCAAGAAGTGGAATCATGCCTGGAAAGCGAAATAACCGGTAAACTGATTTGCATAAAAAAACAGCGCTCATTTTCCCACACGATTTTGTCCGGTACAGTTATGGCAAAGAGCATCCTTTCAAGGGCCAGCGCTATCTCTCCGGATAATTGCGGCCTTTTCAGCTTTAATGCCAATCCCAAAGCGATGATTGAGAGTCTTGGCTGTTTCTGATAAACCTGCCAATTAAAAACGATGTTTCCATCTTCATCCAGATTAGAAGTTCCAGTAGCAACATCACCTTGCACACCACGCAAACTTTTTTCTCGAATAATATTTTCGATAATTTCGATATCTTTGAGATTGTCAATGGCAACCCCGTTGGCTATCAGAATGCCTCGTAAGGCTTTCGATCTGTTATTGAGTTCCATAAGCATTTGGGGAATGTGCTCATTGGCTTCTGGGTCGTCCTCTCCTGTGAAAACTTCAGGATCTTCTCTCGCGTTAATTTCTTCTCCGCCTAGTTCTTTCGCCCAGAAAAGATACTCCTGGGGTAATGCCCCCTGAGTCATCAGCAACAATTTATCCGCATTTTCTTTCTTTACCCAAGGAGTAGGGGAATAATTAAAATGGCTCTTAACTGATTTCAAGGAGGTTGCTGAAAATGGTAAACATTTGGTAAGATTACCTTATGCTCAACATACAACTCACCCACTTGATTGATGATGAAAAATGCTTTGAAGTTGTTCGTCAACTTCGTTGGCCAGATGGGGTTCGCTGCCCCAATTGTAACGGAGAAAAGATAAACAAACGTGGGTTACATACCCAGCAACCCTACCGCCAACGGTATGAATGTCAGACCTGCAAGCATCAATTTGATGATTTGAGCGGTACCGTTTTTGAAAGCCACCATCAGCCATTACGGATCTGGATTCTGTGTTTGTACTTGATGGGTCTGAATTTATCCAATGAGCAAATTGGGCATGAGTTGGATTTAGCCTCTGGAGATGTTCAATCCATGACCACTCAGCTTCGGGAAGGTGTTGTGGATAAAAAAAGCCGATTGAACTGGAAGGGATAACCGAAGTAGATGAAGTGTACATTACTGCAGGACATAAAGGCCAACCAGATATTGTTGCCAGTGAAGGCCGGGAGGGTCGCCGCCATAAGTTGAGAGGAAAACGTGGCCGGGGTACATTGGAAGATGAAAAACCACCGGTATTGGGCATGATCCAAAGGCAAGGTGAAGTCGCCATTTTCATGTTACCCAACGTTCAACAAGTGACGATCCAACCCATTATGTCTCAAGTCATCAAGAAAGGCAGCCTGGTTTATTCGGATGAATATGA
>JBEKST010000323.1:0-2951 GCA_049516815.1 Bacteroidales bacterium
ATTAAAAATTAAAAAATCAAAGGTTCCAAGTTCGATTTGTTTCTAAGGATAACAATGAAGCAAGATAATCTGATTCAAATAAAATCGTATGATTTCGCAATAAGGATTGTGAAGCTTCACAGGTATCTTATTGACAAGAAAAAGAATTTGTACTTTCAAAACAAATATTACGATCAGGAACTTCAATCGGTGCAAATGTTGAAGAGGCATTAGGCGGTCAGTCCAGGGCAGATTTTATTGCAAAGTTGGCCGTCGCATACAAAGAAGCAAGGGAAACTCATTATTGGATCAGAATTTTAAGAGACACAAATTTTATTACCACTAAACAATCCAACTCAATTTTAACAGACATTGATGAAATCCGGAAAATCATTGCAAAAATTCAAATTACATCCAAGAAAAAAAATTAATTTTTAATCTTTAATTTTTAATTGACAGACTGATGTTGACCATTCAAAAGAAACTAACTAATCTCTTTTACGTGGTGCTCGGATTACCCTCGACCGCCATGGGTTTTGCCTTATCGATCCAGATAGCAGTGCTAAGTTGGATCCTCCGGACAAAATACCACCTGGAAATAGATCAGATCGGGTTCGTTTGGGCAGCCGGTCCTATAGCTGGGATTCTGGGTCAGCCTATCATCGGGCTCATCAGCGACAAGGTGTGGTTCTGGGGTGGGAGGCGGAGACCTTTCATCATCATCGGTGGAATCCTTGCCTCAATGATGATCTTTGCCCTGCCAAACATTGACCGGATCAACAGTTTTTTCAGCATCGGAAGCCTGATGGCAGTGGCCATAACAGTTGCTCTGACGCTGGATCTTTCCATCAATATCAGCTTTAACCCCACCCGTTCGATCATCGCCGACGTGACACCGGCCGGAACCGCAAGAACAAAAGGATACACCTGGATGCAATCCATCTCAAACCTTTTCGGCAGCGGAGCTTACCTGATCGGAGCCCTTTTAGGCAACTACATACTTATTTATGCAGGTGTGGTCATAGTTTTCCTCTTTTCGATCGGACCACTCTTTTTCATCAGCGAACACAGGGAACTGAAGCGCGAACTTGACGCAGCCGGGGATGAAATTCAGGCAACAAAGACAAAATGGGGAGAACTCTTTAAACTCTATTTTGCACACGCATTTTCCTGGCTCGGGATCCAAACCATGTTTGTCTATTCCTTTGCATTCCTGGAACAGAAAATGTCCTCCATGTCGGACCTTGCCAAACCCGACCGGGATTTATTGCTTGGAAAAATTATCGGTTGGTCGTTTTTCATCCTGAATGCAGTCGGGTCCATCTGGCCGATCCTTCTTCTGGAACCTCTCAGCAAGCGGATCGGGCGTGTGCGTACGCACATCCTGATGGTCCTCCTGATGTCAATAGGCTATTTCGGAATTGTTCTCTTTGCACGTAACTCATGGTCGCTTTATGCCATGATGATAATCCTGACCTTTGGATGGGCCGCCGTGGTCAGCCTGCCATTTGCCATCATGTCAGAGAAAGTCGATAAAGCCAGGATGGGATTTTTCATGGGAATCTTCAACCTTTCCGTAGTGATTCCCCAACTCGTATCCAGTCTCCTGCTCGGCACATTCATAAAACAAGCAATAGATAAAAGCCTGATCTTTATCATCAGCGGGGCATCGCTTGGGATCTCTGCAATATTATGGATATTTGTAAAAGATGAATCAAGAAAGAAATTATGAAAAAACCCCGGAAGATCGGACTGGTTGCAAAAGATCCCTGGTTGGAACCTGCCGAGATTGAGATTATTTCCCGTCATGACCGATACAAAAGGACTTTCGAGGAACTCAAAGCAACCTGGGGAAGTTTGCTGAAATTCGCTGATGCATATCACTATTTCGGGATCAATTACGATAAAGTACGCAAAGGCTGGGTTTACCGTGAATGGGCCCCAAAAGCCCAGGATCTCTATTTTTTTGGCGACTTTAACAACTGGCAACGGTATTCGCACCGGATGACCCGGAATCAATATGGGGTATGGGAGATCTTCCTCGATAAAGAAACTTACAAGGACCGCTTCATCCATGAGAGCCTGGTGAAGGTATTGGTACATTCAGACCTTGGCTTCCAGGAAAGGATTCCTGCCTATATCCAGCGTGTTGTTCAGGATCCGGTAACACTGGATTTCTCAGGCCAGGTTTGGCTGCCTCCAAGAAAATTCGATTGGGAAGGCGATCACTTTGATATCGGGCAACTCGGCGAGTTGTTCATCTATGAATGTCATGTGGGAATGGCTCAGGAAGAAGAGAAGGTGGGAACATTCATCGAGTTTGCCGATTATCTGATCCCTTATATAAAAAACTCAGGGTACAACACTATCCAGTTGATGGCTATCGCCGAGCATCCCTATTATGCCTCCTTTGGCTATCATGTTTCCAACTTTTTCGCCGTATCCTCCCGTTTCGGTACTCCCATCGACCTTAAGTACCTCATCAAAAAAGCACATGAGCAGGGACTTGCAGTTATCATGGATCTGGTCCATTCCCATACGATCAAGAATGTGGCGGAAGGTTTGAACCTTTTCGACGGATCTGATAACCAGTATTTTCATCCTGGAGAACGTGGCAATCATCCTTATTGGGATTCAAAATGTTTTGATTACGGAAAAACGGAAGTGCGCCGGTTCCTGCTATCCAACATCAAATTCTGGATACAGGAATTTCATTTCGATGGATTCCGTTTCGACGGCGTTACCTCCATGTTGTATTTTGATCACGGACTTCGCGAGAACTGGGATCTGGACGGATATTTCAAGAAAGGCGTAGAATGGGATGCCATCACTTACCTTCAGTTAGCCAATAAACTTGTACATATGCTGAACCCTCATGCTGTGACCATCGCCGAGGATGTTAGTGGAATGCCTGGCATTGCCCGACCGATCCCCGAAGGAGGAATCGGGTTTGATTACCGGCTCGGGATGGC
>JBEKST010000324.1:0-2949 GCA_049516815.1 Bacteroidales bacterium
GCGGGGAATCGCGAGCGGGGCGCGGGCCGGCGCGGAAATCATGGAAGGATCGATGATCCGCGGCCCTATGGCCATTTGTGATCATGCTCAGGTCAAGATGCTGGCCAAACTGTATGGTCCTATAACAATTGGCCCCTATTCACGCGTTGGCGGAGAAGTCAACAATTCTGTGATCTTCGGATACTCAAATAAGGCCCACGATGGCTTTCTCGGACATTCTGTCATTGCCGAATGGTGTAACCTGGGTGCCGGTACAGACACTTCCAACCTGAAAAACACTTACGATTGTGTCAGACTATGGAGCTATAGCAAACAAACCTTCATTAATACCCATCTGCAATTCTGCGGGCTGATCATGGGCGATCACTCCAAATCGGGGATCGGCACCATGTTCAATACAGGAACTGTGGTTGGCGTGAATACTAATGTGTTTGGCTCAGGATTCCAGCGTAACTTCATTCCTTCCTTTACCTGGGGAGGCACCACCGGCTATACCAGTTACAAGCTGGAAAAAGGGCTTGAGGTAGCAACTGAAGTCTTCAAACGTCGGGGATTGGAATTTGATGAAATCGAACGTGCCCTTTTATCTGACGTTTATCGCCTCTCATTAAAGAACAAACGCCAATAATAGTACCTGCCTGCTGTTTTTTGCACGTTTGCTATTTTCTTATTCTTGGCATACATATTGACTATTTGGGAATTTTTTCAATCTCATGATCATCCATGACAATTTGACTTTATTCGCATGAAAAATCTTATTAAGGAACAAAATCTTTATTTATCAGATATCCTGGATCCCGAAACTGAATTTATCCCTCTTCTATCCTCTGAGGATGAAGAAGCCATGAATTCGGAAAAGATTCCCGATATACTCCCGATACTGCCCCTGCGTAATACAGTATTGTTTCCCGGTGTGGTCATTCCCATCACCGTTGGCAGAGATAAATCAATACGGCTGATCAAGGATTATTATAAAGGCGACAGGATCATCGGAGCCGTTGCACAAAAAGATCCGGGCATTGAAGATCCTGAATTCAGCGATCTGAACCTTGTTGGAACGGTCGCCTATATCCTGAAGATCCTCCAAATGCCCGATGGCAGCAATACTGCGATCATACAGGGTAAACAGAGATTTACCATCAATGAGACGTTACAAACCGAACCTTATATCAAAGCCAGGGTTACACCTTTCGAAAAACCCTCAGGAATCCCTGCGGATAACAAGGAATTTGCAGCGCTGATCTCTTCCCTGAAAGACCTTGCCATCCAGATCGTCAATAAGTCGCCAAATATTCCTTCGGAAGCGGCATTTGCCATTAAGAACATTGAAAGTCCTGCGTTTGTCGTTCATTTTATCTCTTCCAACCTTAACATTGAACTTGCAGAAAAACAGAATCTCCTGGAAGTGACTGACCTGACAGAACGTGCCAGCAAAGTGCTCACCTTTCTCACCCGGGAATTGCAGGTGCTGGACCTTAAACAACAGATTCAGAGCAAGGTTAAAATTGATCTTGATAAACAACAGCGGGATTATCTTCTCAACCTGCAACTGAAAACGATCCAGGAAGAACTTGGGGGTAACCCGAACGCACAGGAAATAAGTTCACTGAAAGATCAGGCAAAAGATAAAAAATGGTCAAAAGAAGTTGCGGAGATGTTTGAGACATTGCAAATGGATCTCTTGGCTTTATATTATATTCAATCTTTTTTGCTTTATAGGGTTTAATAGGTTCAAACTTGAATTCATCATCATTAATAAATTCAGACCCTCCTATTATCCGTGTTAAATCACCACCAGGTTTTGATTTTTTGTTTATCGTAAAATCAGTAATATTTAAAGACTTAACAGCAGGGAACCAATGTGAAATCGGCTTAAATATTTCCTGGTAAGCTAAAAAGGCACCATAATAATTCCAATGAGTATCGGTCTTGTAATAAATCTGGAAATTGCTTTTGCCTTTTAATAATGGATCTCGTAGGTCGACAACCTCTACCGCAGTATTTTTTTTCATGTATTCAATAAATTCGTCAAGGCCAGTTTTTGCTCTTATTTTGTTTAATGAATCAGGCATCCTTTCACAATAAATGGTGCTTTTATTGGGGATTACTATGTAAAGATATTTTATTCCCTGCTGTTCAAGCCATTTCCTTTTTAACTCAAGAGATTTTGCCCAATTTTTGAGATCGGTTTCGTCAAAGTGGGTTATGCCACGGTAGTCATCCATTTCATGCTCTGCTGAATAGAATAACCAGCCATTTTTGCCGACTAATACCTGACTGGAAGGAGAAACTTTTAACAATTTATACTTAATAAGAAAATTTAAACGAATAAGTGAGTTACGAAAACCAAAATGATCATTAAAATACTTTTCAAAACCTTTTGGAAAACCCTTCAACACTTTCAAATCTAATCTCAAATCCGGAAACTTAGCCAATTCTCTATTTTCATACAAATTCTTATATGGGTCGGTCTTCCAGATCATATCGACTGTCGGAACAGCAATAATGACTAAAAAAAGAAATATGAATATCATGTTCAGAATTTTTATAAATTTCATAGCAGTCTTAAAATTGCTGGTAAATAAATGAATTGAATGTGGAATTAGCCTGTAATGCCAATGAGATAATTAGTATAGATAATAAACCAATAGCTTCGAGAGCAGGCGTGAAATTATACCTATCATATTTATTGAGATATTCCCTAATAACGGTTGTAGTCGGCATCATACCAATAACTCCTGCTGTCATCGCCAGAACAAGTTCGGCATCAAGATATAGTGATAAATGATACTGAATTCCTGAACCTCTCGCCACTCCTATCATCCCCTTCAGGAAACCAATTGCGCCGCTTAAGGTTGGTGAGCGGAAGAAAACCCATGAGATCATTACAATCAAGAGCAGATATACATGCTGCATCGGCAGCCAGCTTTTCTTCAATATATTACTGAA
>JBEKST010000325.1:0-2933 GCA_049516815.1 Bacteroidales bacterium
TCCCAGCAGGGATACGATCATCCACCAGTATTGTTGTAACGAAAGAAGAGATAACGATTCAAACATTATTTGGTTCCTCCATCTTTAGGTCCTAACTTGATTTGCCGGGTCATGATCATCAGTTCGGCGATTAGCAAAGCTGTAAATAGTACAGCGAACAACCAGAAGGTGATCTGAACCGAAGTGGTTTCGATCATGGAAACCGCAGCACGGGTGGGTAGCAGGTCCTGTATGACCCAGGGTTGTCGCCCGATCTCCGCGACAACCCACCCTGCCTGCCCGGCAAGGTAAACGGCAGGAATGGTCCAAAGCATTACATATTGTAACCAACGTTTATCCTGGAGTTTATTTTTTAGATGAAAATATAAAACGATGATAAAAAACAGAATAAAATAGAATCCAAAGACCACCATCATCCTGAAACTATAAAAAGTAAGAGCTACATTGGGTACTGCTTCTTCGGGAGACTGCAGGTAACCGTAGCCAAAATAGGCAAAATTGGCTTTCATGGTGCTGTCAGCTTTGGCAGCAGCAACTTCATCTCCTGCTTTTTTTGCATTTTTCAAATCACCGATAGCGGTAATGGCAATTTTTGCCCGGGTGATCTTTTCACTTACCGGGAAGGCCCTCTCCTTTTCGGAAGGAGGGACATTCCAAAACTCCGGTTTATAACCTCCATATAAAATATCCTCGATACCGGGAACAAATGCATTCGCATTTCGATATCCCATTAAAGAAAGCAAATCGGGAATCTCAACTTTTAATACGAAATTCTTTTTTCCATCGCCTGCTTTTTTCCCTGGCTGGGGAATGCCGAACAGGACAAGTCCATTGGCATTCTGTCCTTTGTAAAGCCCTTCCATGGCGGCCAGCTTCATGGGTTGTGTCTGTGCGACCGTATACCCGGATCCGTCGCCGGTATAGGCAAGGAACAGCGATGTGATCAACCCGAAAATGGCAGCAACCAGTATGCTCTTGAGTGCCATCCCGGTCTCCCTCTTCTTTAGCAGGAACCATGCGCTGATGCCTATGATAAATATGGCGGCAGTAACATAGCCTGAGGAAATGGTATGCAAAAATTTGTGAACGGCTACCGGCGAAAAAAGTACATCCCAGAAGTTCTGCATCTCATTCCTGGCCGTTTCCGGGTTGAACTTCATCCCTACAGGATATTGCATCCAGGAATTGGCCACCAGGATCCACAAGGCTGAAAGATTTGCCCCAATGGCAGTAAGCCAGGAGGAGGCCAGGTGAAACTTCTTACTGACCTTGTTCCATCCGAAAAACATGACTGCAATGAAGGTCGATTCCAGAAAAAAGGCCATGATTCCTTCAATGGCAAGCGGGGTGCCAAAAATGTCGCCGACAAACCAGGAATAATTCGACCAATTAGTGCCAAATTCAAATTCCAGGATGATACCCGTGGCTATTCCTATGGCGAAATTGATCCCGAAAAGGGTCATCCAGAATTTCGTGATCCGCTTCCATTCCGGGTTTCCTGTTTTTACATAGATGGTCTCCATGATGGCGACCAGAAAGGATAAGCCAAGCGTCAACGGCACAAACAACCAGTGATAGATTGCGGTTAATGCAAACTGCGCCCTCGACCAATCCACAATTCCAGGGTCGATATTAAGAATCATAAGCAGGATTATTTAATGAATAGAAACAAATCAGTTTCCAATGCAAAAGATCAAAAATAGAAAAAAAATAAAATATGAAGAAATGTAAATTATTATTTTCTTTGGATCAGCTGCTCCCGCACATAATCCCCGCGGTCCTTGTCATTGCTGAACTTTGACTTGAGGAAATCCGGAAAGAAAAATAGACGAAGGATAAAGAAGAGAATAAAAAGTTTTATAAGAATGATGATCCAGAGTTTTCTTCCCACGGTCATACTCCGGAAACCATTGTAGTAGAAGAGGAATATTTTCTTGAAGAAAGCCAATTCAATTTACGATTTACGATTTACGCCTGCCTGCCGCAGACAGGATTTACGATTGAATTGTAGATTTTTGATTTACGATTTATTTTCGCTATTTCGCTAGAATAATGACACCCCTGCGGGGTTTATAGGTTTTTTTTATTTTTTTTTCGCTACTTCGCTATTTAACCTTACCAGCTACCTCCTGCGCCTCCGCCTCCGAAGCCACCGCCGCCGAACCCGCCGAATCCTCCTCCGCCACCACCCCCAAAGCCGCCTCCACCGGATTGAAAATTACCCCAGCTGCCGCTTCCTCCGCGCCCCATCGATCCAAGCAGGAAAAGAGAGGTCCAGAAAGGAATATTCTTCCCGACAGAATGTGTCCCGCCCCGGTTTATCCGGATCCAGAAAACAACCACCATCAGGATGATGATGGGAACTAAAATGCCATAAGGCTTCTGCTGCCTGGCCCTCTTGCTGTATTGACCAGCCGTAAATTCACCTTTCGTGATCGACATCACCACGGCTATCCCGGCTGAAACACCAGTATAATAGTCACCCTGTGCGAATTTCGGGATCATCTCATTATCGACGATCTGCTTGCAAGTGAAATCAGGCAATACGCCTTCCATACCATAACCGGTTTGAATCGATGCCTCGCCTTTTTCATTCAGATATTTGGGCTTTACCAGGATGACCACTCCATTGTTTCTCCCTTTCTGCCCAACACCCCATTTCTGTCCCAGTCGCTGTGCAAAGTCATACACGTCATAACCATTCAGCGATTTCACGATGACCAGGACAATCTGGGTTGTAGTGGAATCATTAAAGGATACCAGCTTTTGTTCAAGCCGGGTTACTTCATCAGGGGATAAAATTCCGGCATAATCGTTAACCAGACGGGGAGGAACAGGCCGTTCTGGAATATCCTGGGCCGCCAGGGTTAAGGTCCAGATGAGGAATACCGGGAGAAAGAAGATCTTTTTACAAAAGTTCATAAAGTTCATAA
>JBEKST010000326.1:0-2928 GCA_049516815.1 Bacteroidales bacterium
AAATCTTGTAAAAAAATATCGCAGCAGGACTGTTGTTAACCAGGTTTCTGTTGAAGTTGAACAAGGAGAGATAGTTGGATTACTGGGGCCTAACGGCGCGGGTAAAACAACAACCTTCTACATGATTGTGGGGCTAATAAGACCAAGAGAGGGAAAAATATTTCTGGATGAAGAGGATATAACAACACTTCCTGTCTATAAACGCGCCAGAAAAGGCATTGGTTATCTGGCACAGGAAGCCTCAGTATTCAGAAACATGTCAGTTGAAGACAATATCCGGGCAGTTCTTGAAATGTCCGGCTTTCCAAAACAGGAGCAGGAAGAAAGACTGGAGACACTTTTGGGTGAATTCGGATTGCAAAAAATAAGGTCAAGCAAAGGTATCCAGCTTTCAGGAGGTGAAAGAAGACGCACTGAAATTGCCCGGGCACTTTCTCTTAAACCGAAATTCATCTTACTCGACGAACCTTTTGCGGGTGTCGATCCGATTGCAGTTGAGGATATCCAGGAGATTGTATCAAAATTAAGGGAAAAAAATATTGGGATTCTTATCACCGATCATAATGTTCACGAGACACTTTCAATCACCGATCGTGCCTACCTTCTTTTCGAAGGTCGTATCCTGAAATCCGGGACATCTGCGCAATTGGCAGATGATGAGCATGTAAGAAAAGTCTATCTCGGAAAGAACTTTGAACTGCGCAGGTAGCTTAATCAATTTGTTTTCATAATAAATTATTATACTTTTGCGGGGAATTTTACCGCGGATGTGTCGTAATTGGTAGCCGAGCAAGACTTAGGATCTTGTGTCTTCGTGACGTGGGGGTTCGAGTCCCTTCATCCGCACAAAAATGTCAGGCCGCCCGTAACCTCCTTAAAAGTGCGTTTTGGCGGTTTTTTTAACAGGACAATAAACAAAATTAAAAATGAATATTACGAGAGAAAATATCGACAATCTGAATGCTGTTCTAAAGGTTAAGATCGAGAAAACCGATTATGAAGATAAGGTTGAAACAGTACTGAAAGATTACAGGAAGAAAGCAACAATAAAAGGATTTCGACCGGGGATGGTTCCGATAGGACTTGTAAAGAAAATGTACGGCAGGGCCGTCCAGATTGATGAGATCAATAAGGTCGTTACCGAAAACGTTCAGAAATACATCACTGACGAAAAACTTGAAATACTTGGAGATCCGATTCCAAAAGCCGATGAGCAGGAAAAAATTGATTTTGAAACTCAACAGGATTTTACCTTTTCATTTGAATTAGGATTATCACCAACCATAGAACTGAAACTTTCCAAGAAAAATAAAGTCAACCAGTATGAGATCATCATCGATGAAAAGATGCGGAAAGAATATCTCGAAAACTATACCCGCAGGTATGGTGAATTAAAAAAAGTTGACAAGACTGAGGAGAAAGATGTAATCAAAGGAAAAATTGAAGCTATTGATGATAATGGCAGCGTGAAGCCTGACGGTCCTTCTGTTGAAGACACTTCAATTGGCATCGATATAATTAAAGATAAAAAAATAAAAAAAGAGTTTATTGGTAAGAATATCGGCGATTCGATTGACTTTGATCTGAAAAAAGCATTCCCTAATGATACCGAAATAGCCGGAATATTGCATAAAAAAAAGGAAGAGGTCGCAGATCTTGGTGCAAATTACAGATTTACAATTAATGAAATCAGCCGGTTTTATCCTGCTGAACTGGGGAAAGAGCTGTTCAACAGGATCTTTGGTGAAGGGGTTGTAAACTCGGAAGAGGAATTCATGAAAAAGATTGAAGAGGAGATCACGGTTAACCTGAAACGCGAGAGCGATTTTAAACTCATGATGGATATTAAAAACATTGCTATGGAAAAAACCGATTTCCAGCTTCCTGAGGAATTCCTGAAAAGATGGCTTCTCAGAGTTAATGAAAAATCCACTGTGGAACGGATCGAAAAAGAATTTGACAGTTTCAGGAAAGACCTTAAATGGCAACTGATACGGAACAAAGTTGCCCGCGACAATGATGTTAAAATAAGTGAGGAAGAATTGCAGAAAGAAGCTGAGAACATAACCAGATATCAGTTCCAGCAGTACGGACTGTTCTATTCGACTGAGGAGCAGATTGCCAATTATGCAAAAGAGACTCTGAAAAGAGAAGAAGATGCAAAAAGAATAGCCGACAAAATACTTGAGGAGAAGGCTATATTGCTTATGAAGGAACTTGTAAAACTTGAGAGCAAGAGTGTTACAATAGAAGAATATAACAAGCTTTTTGAATAGTAATCAACGCTTTGCAATGATTTATTTTTATTTTATTATCTTTGCATGTTAATTTTTAATGCAAATAATATGAGTATTCTCGATGATTTTGGAAAGTATGCTAAAAGCAAACGCGGAGTCAGTAGTCTGAGTCTGCACAAGTACACTTCCATTTATGGAAGCTATATATCCCCTACGATTATAGAAGAGAGACAGCTGAATGTGGCATCAATGGATGTTTTTTCACGTCTGATGATGGACAGGATCATTTTCCTTGGTGTTCCAATTGACGATTACGTTGCAAACATTATTCAGGCACAATTGCTTTTTCTCGAATCCGTTGATTCACGCAAGGATATCCAGATATACCTGAATACTCCCGGCGGCTCTGTTTATGCAGGTTTAGGCATTTACGACACCATGCAGTATATCGTTCCCGATGTGGCTACTATTTGCACAGGCATGGCTGCATCAATGGGCGCTGTGATTCTTTGCGCAGGTAAAGACGGCAAAAGAACGGCTTTAACACATTCAAGGATACTTATTCATCAGCCAATGGGTGGGGCAGAAGGACAGGCTACCGATATAGAAATTGTATCAAAAGAAATTCAGAAGCTGAAAAAGGAATTGTACGAAATAATCGCGTCACATTCGAAACAGAAATATGATAAAA
>JBEKST010000327.1:0-2916 GCA_049516815.1 Bacteroidales bacterium
TTCCCCAAGCAGAGACGGGATCAGGTACAAGGTTCCTTTCTTCATTTTATCCAGGGTAAATGATCAAGATCGACATTCCCTCCTGTAAGAATTATACCGACTTTTTTGCCTTTCACATCTATTTTCCCTTCCAGTAAAGCAGCGACGGCAACAGCGGATGAAGTTTCAATCAGGATCTTCATCCGTTCCCATACCAGGCGCATGGTCCGGATTATTGCTTCTTCCGAAACGGTCACAATACCTTCGACATATTCCAGGATGATGGGAAAGGTAAAGCTTCCCAGCGAAGTCCTTAGTCCGTCAGCAATAGTGTTGGGATGCAGGGATGGAACAAATTTCTTTTGGGTAAATGATAAAAAGGCGTCGTTGGCTTGTTCAGGTTCGGCGGCAATAACTTTTGTCTTGGGCGAAAAATAATATGCTGATAAAGCTGTACCGCTTAACAATCCACCACCGCCAACCGGGGCAAGCAGTATGTCAGGATCCTGGATATCTTCGAATAATTCTAATGCCGCCGTTGCCTGACCCGCAATGATACGCAAATTATTGTAGGGGTGGATCTCGATTGCACCGGTGGCTGCAATAACTTCTTTAAGGGTCTCTTCCCGTGCCGCAAGGGTGGGTTTGCAAAGTGTTATTATACCGCCGTAATCCTTTACTGCGCTGATCTTGACGGGAGAGGAATTCTCCGGCATCACAATGTAAGCTGGCAGGTTTCTCAACGAAGCAGCCCATGAAAGTGCCTGGGCATGGTTCCCCGACGAGTGTGTAGCCACCCCATGGCCTGTTTTCGATTCCTCCAGTGAAAACACGGCATTGGTGGCACCCCTTGCCTTGAAAGAACCAACTTTTTGGAAATTCTCACATTTAAAAAATAGTTCTGCTCCAGTCATCCGGTTAAGGGTAGCTGAGGTAATTACAGGTGTACGATTGACATATGGCCTGATTCGCTCGGCTGCCTGCAGGATATCTTCTGCTGTGGGTGGATTATGGAGTGATGTATCCAAGATGACCCTTTTTGGGATTTATCAGATTACTTCAATTTCAATCGGATATCGGAAACAATTTTTTTGGCAAGGGTTCCGCATGCCCGGTCCAGCTGCTCATATACTTTTTCAAAGGCAGTTAATCCATCGTACCAGGGATCCTTCACATGTCGGTTGAAACCAGGGTTAATAATATTCATGATGTAGTCAACCTTTTCCATATCCTTGTCATTCCTTGACAATTGCGCGACATTCGAATAATGATAGGAATCCATCACGTAGATCCTGTCAAACCGGTCGAAATCCTTTACAGAGAAAAGCCGTGCAATATGCCCTGTAATATCGATGCCTCTCTTCTGCAGGGTAAGAATGGCTCGTTCATCGGGGGAATCGCCTGTATGAAAATTTTCAAATCCGGCAGAATCAACTATTCCGGAATAATTCAATTGCTGAAATTTTTGTTTGAGAATGCCTTCGGCCATTGGCGACCGGCATATATTGCCGGTACAAACAAAGAGGATCTTCACAATTTAATCTTCTTATCCAGGTCTTCAACGAACGTACGGAACTGCTTGTCGGTTTCCACAAGGTTATTGACGGTCCTGCAGGCATGAAGCACCGTTGCATGATCTTTATTCCCGCAATGCAGCCCGATGCTTGCCAGTGAAGCCTTAGTATGTTTCTTTGAAAAGTACATGGAAAGCTGGCGTGCCTGTACGATCTCCCGTTTCCTGGTTTTAGAATGAATCATTTCAATGGGGATGTTGAAATAGTCGCACACTACTTTCTGGATATAGTCGATAGAGATTTCCCGGGATGTGTTTTTTACGAATTTGTCGATCATCTGCCGGGCAAGATCAAGAGTGATGATTTTCTTGTTCAGCGAGGATTGAGCGAGTAGTGAGATCAGCGCACCTTCCAGCTCGCGGATGTTGGTGTTGATGCAGTATGCAAGATATTCCACCACTTCCTGGGGAATATTGATTCCATCGTTATACAGTTTTTTTTGAAGGATGGCAATCCGGGTTTCCAGATCGGGGATCTGCAGATCAGCCGAAAGTCCCCATTTGAATCGGGAAAGTAAGCGTGGTTCAATGCCTTTCATTTCCACCGGGGGTTTATCAGAGGTCAGCACGATCTGGTTGCTTTTCTGGTGGAGATGGTTGAATATATGAAAGAATACATCCTGTGTCTTTTCCTTCCCTGCAAGGTTGTGAATATCATCAATAATCAGCACATCGATCATCTGATAAAAATGAATAAAATCGTTTTGATTGTTATTCTTTACCGAATCGATGAACTGGTTGATAAACTGGTCCGTGGTTACGTAGAGGACCGTCTTCTCCGGAAAATCATTTTTTACCTGTAGACCGATCGCATGAGAAAGATGAGTCTTTCCAAGGCCGGTACCACTGTAAATTAACAAGGGATTGAACGAGGTCTTTCCCGGGTTTTTTGCAACTGCATAACCGGCAGAACGTGCAAGGCGGTTGCAATCACCTTCCACGAAATTTTCAAAAGAATAGCTCTCAATCAACTGGGAGTTGACACGTATCTTCTTAAGACCGGGTATGATAAAGGGATTAGGGATCTCTTTCGAGCTGCCCCTGTTAAGGTCTATGGGCATGGATACCGATGGGTTGACAATGGCTTTCTTTTCGCCAGTAGGAATGTTAACTGTATAGGGTCCCGGATCCTCTTCAGTATTATCCATGATAATACTATATTCCAGGCGTCCTTCTGCCCCCAGTTCTTTCTTGATCGTTTTCTTTAATAACCCGATATAATGTTCTTCCAACCATTCGTAAAAGAACTGACTGGGAACCTGAATCGTAAGGACATTATCCTTAAGCTTGACGGGTTTAATCGGAAGGAACCAGGTTTTAAAACTCTGATAATTAATATTGTCTTTTATAATCTTAAGGCAATT
>JBEKST010000328.1:0-2872 GCA_049516815.1 Bacteroidales bacterium
ATCTGGTTTGCCTGGGATGGTGTTTTGCTATCGAATCAAAATCAAAGTTCAATTTTTCAACTATCTCATAAGCGAATTTGTCCTTAAGGAAAGGGTGATCACTTTTGTATTCCTGAGCTCGTCCCCATAATGGAATAAGCAAGGTTTTCTGAAGTTCCCCAAGATGCAATGATATTTTCTCTGACATGATTATCTTCTTCTTATTTATATCATTAACCATAAAATTATCAATTTAAAGTTAAAATTAATAGATGAAAGAACACGAAAATTATTACAGATCGAACACCCAAGTATGATTATTATAACCTTAAATTAGCTTTTTTTAATTCGGCTTGTACTCAAGCCCACAGGAAGTGGTTTGTCGGGCAATTTGCCTTTGCTAAAGGCATCGATCTCTGCATAAACATCAACAATATCCTTGGCTTCAATAGGTATGATGAGAAAAGGATTTATACGGATGAAATAGACGAGGATATTTGTATCAAAGAGATAATTCATCGATCTTACTTAATTGATTCCAGCAATGCTTCCAGGGGCTCATCAATATCAAGATCATCAACAAGCCTGTCAAACGATGATTTCTGAATCCCGGTGTACTTTTGTTTGGCAATCAGTTGTTTGATATCTGTTGTCTCCTTGATCAAAGAAGGAATGTTCCTGAAAAATGAATCCGGTTCATCTTCGCCTTTGATATCCAATAGCATAATGGAGACCAGTTGGTAGGCGGGGTTGTAGTTTGCAATCCCTGTAATGGTTACATCCTTTCCGAAAAGAGGCTTTAATTCGTCGAAGTTAACTTTCTCCGGAAGTTTAACTTTGACTCGCTTTTGCCGGGCCACAATTTCAACCATGGAATGAGTATGTTTCAGCACATCCAGTTTACCTGAAAGTTTTATTTTTAATGGAGCCGGAGTCGTATCCTCAAGTTTACGGATCTGATCAAAGCTTTTCTTATTCAAAATCAACTTCCGTCCATTCGAGGGACAATCTATTTCGATCTGTCCATTACCTTTCGCAAGGATCTCTTTAAAAGTCATCATTTCTCCAAGAAGCGATTTATCCAGAAGATCGGTGGTTCTTTCATCGGAAATGGCTTTTTGATAAGCAAGCATGGCCAGCGACAGGGCGGTATCCTTCGAATAATCTTCATTTCCCAGCCCGTTGAATAGCGGGTATTGAATACACTTCAGTGTATCTGATAAAACCGGCGCTTGAACAGTAAGAACCGAGGATCCTTTTTTAATTCCTGTCAATCGGAAATCAACAGATTCACGGAGCCATTCAGGCATTTTGCCCCGTTTCAGATTGCTGCTGCCTTCGACATATAGCCGAAGGGTACTCTCCGAAATTTTGACCAACTGTTCCGATATTTTTGAAAGCAGTGACAATGAAATAGTCCCTTTGACCATATCAAAATCAGCCAAATGTATTGTATGGAGAATTATTCCGGGTTTATTTTTCAGGGTTGCGAAGATTGCCTCCTTTTCTTTTAAACTTAAGCAAAGTTAACTGATTTTGAGAATTCAGCGTAAGTTCATTTTGAGAATCCACTCACCATTCGCCAATTTTTCCTAAGCATTCACAGTTTACACGAATCTTCAACGAATTTTATGTTTATCCTTTATTCAAGTTTTTGGCTAAACAGGAATTATATTTTTTAAAATTTAAAAAATGTAAAGAACGAGATATCTTCTTTTTCTCTGCGGAATTACAACTTCTACATTGTTCTGAGCGGTATTGCAAATGCCGCTCAGCGAGTGGAGCTAAACAGGAATTATATTTTTTAAAATTTAAAAATGTAAAGAACGAGATATCTTCTTTTTCTCTGCAGAATTACAAATTCTGCAATGTTCCGAGCGGCATTGCAAATGCCGCTTAGCGGGGTATTCACTTTTAATGACAATGAAAGTAATATATGGGTTTGCCAACAACTATTCAGGAAAACTACCTGATCAATTCACGGAACTTTAAAATGCGATACCCCTGTGTTATTCTTGGATGATAATTGTCAAGTGGCACTCTTGTCTTCCTATCTGGAGATAGTTCGCCTGACTGCATCCAGTATCCAGCATAATAACCTTCACGTAGGATTTTCACACTGCTTCTTGCGTCCTTCCTACGCCCTTTCTGCGACTAATCAATCATATTCCATTCATATAATACCAATACTCCTTTTTACATGGATAATCCGGACACGAAAGTTACTTTTTGGGCATCCGGATTGGGGAAAACACAGGAATATCAAGTGATTTTCAGCGTTAGGACAAAAGCGGTGTATGGGTTTTCTCGTTTTTTACTTAATACTTAACACTCACTAACTAATTTTTAGAATCCGGAATCTTCAACCTGCTCCAATGAATCAACTGGAAACGGTTTCGCCGTTTTCAAGAGTAACTTTGCCGGCCCTTTCAAAGTCACATCGCAATCCAGGTTATCAAATTCCTCCTGGCTGATCTGTCCTTTATTTAACATCTTTCCCGAAAGCAACCCGAAAAAATCCTTTGTGGACTGGTTCAGGTGGCCGGTCTCGTCGAAAGAATACATGAACCATTTTGGTTTGGGAATGATGGAAGCCAGGAAGATCGATTCCTGCAAGTTCAGCTTCGAGGCATCCTTGTTGAAATAAAAATGCGCCGCCTCATTGGCGCCATAAATATGTGGTCCCAGCTCAATGATGTTCAAATAAACCTCGAACATCCTTTCCTTGGAACAAAGTTGCTGGTTTTCGATAAGCCAGACGAGGATGATCTCTTCCAGCTTCCGGGCGATGGTCTTGTTGCGGTTCAGAAATACATTCTTCACCAATTGCATCGTGATGGTGCTCCCTCCTCTTGCAAACTTTCGTTCTTTAATATTCAGGATTATAGATTCC
>JBEKST010000329.1:0-2843 GCA_049516815.1 Bacteroidales bacterium
AACGAAATTTTTGTTAATTTTGCAGCCTTTATAAAAGCACTCTTTAAAAAGGAAGCAATCAGTTATCCGAAGTTTTACAAGATGGATAACTTAAGCAAACTGGGCTTCCTGGGTGCAGAGATGCTTTTGAAAGACACTGCGTTCCTTGACCGATACAGAAAAGAAGAGATTGGAATCGTGATCATGAATTCAAGTTCAAGTCTGGATACGGACCTGGCTTACAACGAAACGATCAAAGACAAATCCAACTACTTTCCAAGTCCTTCTGTTTTTGTATATACCTTGCCCAATATCCTGATCGGAGAGATCTGTATCAGACATAAAATTAAAGGTGAAAATGCGTTTTTTATTTCAGATCAGTTTGATCCGGGAAAGGTCATCGAATCAGTGAAATTATTACTCGACAAAGACCATGCTCAGGCTTGTCTTTGCGGATGGGTGGAAGTGCTGGGAGATAAATTTGAATCAGTACTTTTCCTCATCGAAAAAGAAAAAATAATTAAAAAATATAACTCGGTACGCAAATATTCACCTTTTACAATCGAAAGTTTAACACAATTCTATCAAAACAAGTAATAAACCCTATGGACGATCTGATTGATAAACTGAAGCAAGAAGTCATACAACAATTGAACCTTGAAGATATTTCCGCAGAGGATATTGATCCTGATGCCCCTTTGTTTGGTGAAGGCCTTGGACTCGATTCCATTGATGCGCTTGAGCTGATCGTTCTCCTGGAAAAGAATTACGGTATAAAGATTGAAGATCCAAAAGACGGAAAAAAAATATTTTTCTCCATCCGGACTATGGCCGAGTACATCACGGAGCACCAAAAAGCCTGATGAATGCCACGACGGATCTTTGTTACCGGATTAGGTATCATCACCGGGATCGGTAATAATCTCGCAGCAACGAAGGATTCCCTTTTTCATTTACGAACAGGGATTGGCAAGATCCAATTCCTTCAAACCAATCTCAGGGATGAGATCCCGGTTTCGGAGGTAAAATGCTCATTGGAGGAATGCTTTCATCTTGCAGCGATCCCTGTTACCGAAGGATATTCACGCAATGCCTTACTTGGAATCATTGCCGCAAAACAAGCTTACGAGGATGCACGGATAGGGGATTTCCCGGGCCCAAGAACCGGCCTTATCTCAGCAACCACGGTAGGCGGGATGGATCGCTGTGAATTGTATTATCAAGATTTTCTCACAAATGACAGCCGGAATGTCTACATCGACTCCTACGATTGTGCAGACAGTACTGAAAAGATCGCAGATGTGCTGGGCATCAAAGATTACCTTACCACCATCAGTACCGCGTGTTCGTCTTCTGCCAATGCCATCCAGCTCGGCGCAAGGATGATCCGGAACGGCGACATTGACCGGGTCGTTGCCGGAGGGACGGAGACACTGACCAAATTTCATCTTAATGGTTTCAATGCATTGAAGATCCTGGATAAAGAACCCTGCAAACCTTTTGATGAAAAGAGAAACGGGATCAACCTCGGGGAAGGCGCTGCATACCTTGTTCTTGAATCCGAAGAATCCGTAAAACAATCAGGGAAACCGGTGATCTGTGAGCTTACCGGCTGGGGAAATTCTTGTGAGGCATTTCATCAGACAGCATCTTCTCCGGATGGGATCGGGGCTTACTTAGCCATGAAGAAAACGATTGATATGAGCGGATTGAAAGTTGCAAATATCGATTATATCAATGCCCATGGAACCGGGACTGACAACAATGATATTTCGGAAGGAAGGGCCATCGAAAAACTCTTCGGTGCGAAAGTGCCGCCTGTCAGTTCTACAAAACCCTACACCGGGCATACTACAAGCGCTGCCGGGGCAACGGAAGCCATCATCTCCATACTTTGCATGCTTGAACAAGTGATCTGGCCGAACCTGAATTTTTCGGAACCGATGAAGGAACTACACTTCACACCTGTCAGAGAGCTGATAAAAAACATAAAGGTCAGCCATGTGATGACAAATTCTTTCGGGTTCGGAGGAAACGATACAAGCCTAATTTTTTCAAGAGTGTTAAGTTTTAAGTGTTAAGTTTATAATTTCACTATTTCGTTATTTTATTAACTCGCCAACTCACAAACTCATCAACTCATCAACTAATGTCTGCTTTCATCAACGGTATCGGAATTATTTCTCCGCAGAAAACTGTGGAAACCGAGGATTTCCTTATGGAGATAATGGAATATGAATCTGATTACCTGAAGTGCATAGAGCCGGCAAGTTATAAGCCATATATTGACCCGATCCAGTCGCGGAGGATGAGCCGGTTGATCAAGATAGGCATTACATCGGCAAAAACTTGTCTGAATGAATCAGGATGCACTATGCCTGATGCTATTATTACCGGGACAGGGCTTGGCAGCGTGGAGGATACGGAGAAAATCCTGGGGACGATCCATCTTGATCAGCCTTTTCTGAATCCAACGCCATTCATGCAATCTACCTATAATACCATCAGTTCCCAGATTGCCATTCAGCTAAAATGCCATAACTACAATTCTACCTATGTTCACCGTACATTTTCGTTCGAAAGCAGTCTCCAGGATGCGCTGTTGCAGATCAAAGAAGGAACAGCAAAAGATATTCTTGCAGGCGGCATCGACGAGATGACCCTCAATCATCTTGCCATTACGAGGCGGCGCGGACACTGGAAAAACAAGCCTGTAAAAAACCTGGAGATGCTGAAATGGAATTCCCCGGGTTCACTGGCGGGTGAAGGCTCCGGATTTTTCTTGCTCTCGGCTGATAAAACCAATAAGACCTATGCTTTTATCCGGGATGTAAAAACCATTTATAAACCGGCAAACCTGGATG
>JBEKST010000330.1:0-2749 GCA_049516815.1 Bacteroidales bacterium
CATATCACCAATAACCTTTCACGCACAAGGTTGGTCAGGGCAAAACAAAAAGTGCTGAAGATCCTGAAAGAAAAGAAATTGAAATCATCCTTTAATTATAACTGAAATGGATAAGCTGGAAAAATTTATTACGGAAAATCGCGAATCGTTCGACGATGCTGAGCCCCTGGCAGGGCATTTCAGCAGGTTTGAAGAGAAGCTGGATCAGCAAAAAGACCATTCAGGAATTGCCATCGATAAAAATTTCTTCCTGAAGATCGCTGCAGGTTTGCTGATACTGCTGACGGTTTCCGTTTATATCTTCGATTTCGCCGCAAATCGTATTTCGAAAAACCTTTCAGGTGAACAACGGTCAGCATTAGCACCCGGCGAAATTCAGGATGCCATCAACTATTATGATGATGCTGTTTCCTCAAAACTAGGACAGATCAACAAACTGGCCTGCTGCGGACAGGATACACGGAAAATCTATTCAATGGCAAGTGATGAGATAAAAACACTGAATGCAAATTCAGCAGAACTTCAAAAGACCTTATCGGAAAATCCCGGCAATGAAAGAATCCAGGCAGCCATTATCCAGAATCAACAGATGAAGGAAAAAGTGATAAATCAGGTTGTGGGAAAATTAAAAATTAAAAATTAAAAATTCTAATGTGTTCTATGTGCCTATTGTGGTGAAAAAATAAAAAATATAACACTTAAAACTTAATACTTAAAACTTAATACAGAATCTCCATAGCCATGAAAACAATCTTTAAAATCATCCCCATTCTCGCCCTGATCTTCATTCTTGTTCCGGGGATTGCAAGGGCTCATGATGATTATACCAAAATAATCAAAAAGGAATATACCGTAAACGCGGATGCACAGGTCATCCTGGAAAATAAATTCGGACAGATCCATTGCAACAACTGGGACCAAAACCTGGTCTCCATTGAGATAAGAATTACAGTAACCGCTTACAGCCAGGAAAAAGCCAATAAACTCCTCGACCTTGTCAATATCGTCAGTAACGGAAGCCCATCTCAAGTCGAAGCAAAAACGGTATTCGGCAAGGAAGGGTTCTCCGGGAACTCCAAGGTCAGCGTGGATTACACAGTCAACATGCCTGCTACCGTCAACCTCAACCTTACCAATAAGTTTGGAGATGTATTTCTGAATGAAATTTCCGGGAAGGGAAACCTAAACATTGCCTATGGTAATATGGAGATCAACAAGTTGCTGAATTCCGATAATGTGATCGATATCAAATTCGGGAAAGGAAATGTACAATACATTACCGGTGCCATGGTTTCGCTGAAATATTCTGAGATGAAAGTAGAATATGCAGGCAGTCTCTTTGTCGACTCAAAATTTTCGAACCTCAATGGAAAAAAAATCGTTTCCCTCTCAATCAGTTTTGAAGGCGGGAATATAGATGTGGAGAATTCTTCTGCTGTAACCGGTAAATCAAAGTTTTCCGACTTGAGCATTAGCCATCTTGATAAAAAGATCGATCTCGACATTCAATATGGAAACTGCGATGTGGAACATATTGCCACCGACTTTACCCTGATATCGGTTAGGAATAAATATGGTACTGTATCTGTCAACGTCCCATCAGGCGCCAGCTACACCCTCGACGCTGACCTGAAATTCTGCGATCTCGACTTTCCGGAAGACCAGGCTACCATGACACAGAGGATCGTTACGAATACCTCAAAATCGTTTAGAGCGACTGTGGGTAAAAACCCAAACCCGGAAGCAAAGGTGATCGTGAGAAGTGAGTTTGGTAACGTTTCACTCGAGTAGTAAGTTTATAAAGTTTATAAAGTTTCTAAAGTTCATAAAGTAATAAATACTTAACACTTAATCACTTAACACTTAACACTTAAAACTAGATACATGAAAACAACACGAACAAATTCAATAGGAATTATTTCAGTAATGCTGATCACATTGTTAATAATTGTAAGCTGTGATGTGATCGGTGAAATGGGCAGCGGGAATGTCATCCGCCAGGAGCGGAAAGTCTCATCCTTTAATGGGATCGATGTTTCCGGAGCTTTTGATGTCAAGCTAACCCAGGGAACGTCAAATTCAGTTATCGTGGAGGCAGATGATAACCTGATGGATCTGATCAGGACGGAAGTCCGTGGCAACACACTGATGATCGATAACAAAAAACCAATCCACCATTCAAAGAGTCTGAAAATATTTATCACGTTCACCGAACTGAAGTCCATCGATCTGAGTGGTGCAGTAGATATTGAATCACAAGGCAAGCTTACCTTGCCGGAACTTGCCATCAGCGGCAGTGGCGCATCTGATGCGAAACTTGACATGGATGTTCAGAAGCTGGGCATCGATTGCAGCGGCGGGAGTAAGCTTAGATTGACAGGTTCGGCAAAAGATGTGGATGTAGATGCTTCCGGCGCCGTTGACCTGTTTGCTTTCGATTTTCCGGCAGAAAACTATAAACTGGATATTAGTGGGGCTGGGAAAGCCGAGATCAATGTAAGCAAGAATCTGAAAGTGGATATTTCCGGGGCAGCCAGCGTACATTATAAAGGAAGTCCTGCAAATATTTACCAGGATATCTCCGGCGCAGGATCAGTAAAAAAGGTGGATTGATTTTTTAGCTCGTGAACTCATGAGCTCATGAGCTCATGAGCTGATAAGCTAATGAGGTATCATTCGAAGGAAATCGTCAATAGAAATTACCGGAATAGACAGCGAAGCAGCCTTTTTTCTCTTCTCCGGCCCCATG
>JBEKST010000331.1:0-2694 GCA_049516815.1 Bacteroidales bacterium
ATGTCGGCATGGCCGGCGGGCCGCTCATGGTTGCCTATGAAGGGCGTCTTGAAAATACCAGAAAAATCTATGTCCGCGTCTTTCGCGATAGCCTTCACGATCTCACGGTTACCTACCCGAGCGGGGTCAGGGCAGGGCAGTGCGTTCTCTACACGCACAGCAGCCGATTTCTCGTTTTCCACTCCGGCGATGGTCAGTTGCTCATCAACGATGTCGTTGATTTCTTTCAGCACTTTTCTAGGATTCATATTAAGGGGGTGATGTAACCGATCCACCTTGAGCATCCGGGTAAGCGTGGCAACCCTGACGCGGAAGAATTCATCCCGGTTATTTGAAAATATGCCCAGGAATCTCAGCCGCTCGATCAGAGGATTCCGCTCGTCGGCAGCCTCCTGCAATACTCTTCCGTTGAAGTGCAGCCAGCTTGTTTCGCGGTTAACAACCGGTAATTTATCTTCTTTTCCCATGGTTAAGGTAGCATTTTAGGAAAGACAATGAATTCATTGACCGGTTCGACAGAGGGAATAGATTCCCATTTTTTAGTATCAAAAGAAATGCAGATGATGCCTGTGGTCGGTAAAAGATCAACACCCGGATGAAGGAACAGGTTTGCCAGTTGGGTGATGGTGGGATTATGGCCGAAGATCATCAACGAATTTACATTATTAGCGGTCGAATAAATGAGATCGAGAATACGGTCATAATAACCGTCGTAAATCTTCCGTTCCACACGGATCTTTTCTTCCGGATACCCGATCCCTTGTGCAACAAGGATGGCTGTTTGTAAAGCACGTTCTGCCGGACTTGAGATCATCAGGTCAATCGTAACAGCGCGCTCTTTCAGGAAGCGGATAACTTTCATAGTTCGCTTGATCCCTTTCTCCAATAAAGGACGATCCAAGTCGTATCCGCCTGGTTCTTCCCAGGAAGATTTTGCATGCCGGACGAGGTAGAGTTTTTTCAAGGTCAATATGCAAACAACGGAAATTCCTTCATCATTTCATTCACTTTCTTCTTTGTCATCGTGATCTTTTCTTCATTTTCGATATTGCTTATCACTTCATCGATCATTTCAACGATCAGTGGCATATGTTCTTCTTTTAATCCGCGGGTAGTAATAGCAGGCGTTCCGACACGAAGTCCCGAGGTCTGGAACGGGGAACGGCTATCGAACGGAACCATATTTTTGTTCACCGTTATATCTGCTTTCACGAGAGTGTTTTCGACCTGTTTCCCGGTGATGCCGGGGAATTTCTTCCGCAGGTCGATCAGCATCAGGTGGTTATCTGTCCCACCGGAGATAACATGGTATCCTCTGTCGACGAAGGACTGTGCCATGACGGCAGCATTCTTCTTCACCTGGATGATATAATCCATATATTCATCCGATAATGCTTCAAAGAAGGAAACGGCTTTAGCTGCAATCACATGTTCGAGCGGTCCGCCCTGGATCCCGGGAAATACAGCGGAATCAAGCAGCGCCGAGAACATCTTGATCTCGCCTTTCGGAGTCTTCAATCCCCAGGGATTTTCAAAGTCTTCGCCCATCAGGATCATTCCGCCACGAGGACCGCGAAGTGTCTTATGCGTTGTGGTAGTAACAACATGACACCAGGGAATAGGGTCGTTCAGCAATCCCCTGGCAATAAGTCCTGCCGGATGTGCTATATCTGCCATGAGGATCGCGCCAGTCTTATCGGCGATCTCACGCATACGTTTGTAATCCCACTCGCGGGAGTAAGCAGAGGCACCTGCAATGATCAGCTTTGGCCTGACCTGGAGTGCCAGCTCTTCCATTTTATCGTAGTTGATCAACCCGGTGGCTTCTTCCACCTTATATCCAACAGGTTTATAGAAGATCCCGGAGGAATTTACCGGTGAACCATGCGATAAATGCCCTCCATGCGAGAGATCAAGCCCTAAAAAGGTATCGCCGGGCTTCAAAACTGTCATAAGAACAGCCATATTGGCCTGTGCACCTGAATGAGGCTGAACATTCGCCCATTTGGCATTGAACAACTGCTTGGCACGGTCGATCGCCAGTTGTTCGGACATATCAATAAACTGGCATCCTCCGTAATATCTTCTGCCTGGATATCCTTCTGCATATTTATTGGTAAGGCAGGAACCCATGGCCTTTAATACCTGGTCGCTGACAAAATTTTCGGATGCGATCAATTCAATCCCGCTGGTTTGACGGTTCAATTCTTTTTTAATAATGCTGAAAACCTGTAAATCTTTTTTCATAAAGAGAATAAATTAAAAAATTTGGAGATGTTAGAAGAAAACTTGCGAAAGCAAGAACAAAATTAAGATTTATTTGAAATATTTTGACCAATTTTGTGGTTAGAATGAAGGAATACTCAAACCGCAACGCACTAAACTTAAAACTAACCCATTTAATTCAAACACTATTGTTTCAATATCCATAAAAAGTTGAATAAAATTGATGACATCCTGACCGATCACAAAAACTTCCCCAGAATCCGTGTCTGGAATGATTTTTATTTTTCATTTTTTATTTTTTATTTTTCATTTTTTATAATACTGTTTTTCCTTCTTCCATCCATTACTTTCGCTCAGTTGGACGCCGGCCCCAATGATACTATTAACGCTGGCGTTCCTGTAACGTTGACTGCCACCTATGGCGACCCCGGTATTCCTGTTATCTTAGGTGATGACGATGTGGAGGGG
>JBEKST010000332.1:0-2688 GCA_049516815.1 Bacteroidales bacterium
ATGCTTCAGGAAATCGTCGATGTGTTCAGAAACATCAAAAACAATGATGATGAAGATCAGAAGGATGATGGAAAAGAAGAAGGTCCCGAGGAACTTTTTGATGATGTATAGATCAATCGTTCTCAATGCAAGGGAATCGGACTGAAAGGATCTTCTGATCTTCATTATAGCCTCCGCATCAGATGTTTTACCATGAGGTTCTTCCATTCGGAAAATGTACCTGCGGCGATCTTCATCCGGGCCGTTCTCATCAGCCACATATAAAACCCAAGGTTGTGGATCGTAGCAATCATGGCCGCCAGGATCTCTTTTGAAACAAAGAGGTGCCTGAGATATGCCTTTGAATATTCATGATCGGGAAATACTTCACCTTCTTCCTCCAAAGTTGAAAAATCATCCTTCCATTTTATATTCCGGATGTTGATGATGCCATTCCGGGTGAAAAGCATTCCATTGCGGCCGTTCCGGGTCGGGATCACGCAGTCGAACATGTCGATGCCAAGAGCAATGCTTTCCAGAATGTTTGCAGGGGTTCCTACGCCCATGAGGTAACGTGGCTTGTCGTAAGGAAGAATATGACAAACGAGATCTGTCATCCTGTACATTGTTTCAGCAGGTTCGCCTACCGATAAACCCCCGATCGCATTGCCGTCGGCCTGTTTTGAAGCAACGAATTCAGCAGAACGCTTCCTTAAATCCGAGTAGACGCTGCCCTGGACGATGGGAAACAGGCTTTGGGGATAGCCATGCGGGCATTCCGTTTGGCTGAAATGCTCAATGCAGCGGTTCAGCCAGCGGTGGGTCATTTCCATCGAACGCTTCGCGTACACATGCTCGCAGGGAAAAGGTGTACATTCGTCGAAAGCCATGATAATATCGGCACCGATGCTTCGTTGGATATCTATCGCTCGTTCCGGTGTAAAAGTATGCCTTGACCCATCGATGTGTGACTGGAACGTCACTCCGTCTTCAGTAAATTTTCGGATATCAGCCAGGGAATAGATCTGGTAACCTCCACTGTCAGTCAGCACCGGGAGATTCCACCCATTGAACTTCTGAATCCCGCCGGCTTTTTCAATGATATCGGTTCCCGGACGAAGATAAAGATGGTAGGTATTGGCCAACAGTATCTGCGACCGTATATCCTCCCGCAATTCTTTTATGTGAAGAGCTTTTACCGCCCCTGCCGTTCCCACCGGCATAAAAACCGGCGTTTCCACTTCTCCATGAGTGGTGCTGATCATACCCGAACGGGCAGAAGAATCGGAATCAGAATGGTAAATCTTGAACTGCATGGAAGAGAAACGGACATTACCATCTCCGGTAAAGGCCTTTTGATAAAGGGTTTATCAAATTTTCCACAAAGGTAGATTTTATTCGATTAATATGAATATTTTTGTCTGTTCATTACTGTTAAATGATGTTAAATGCTTGATGGCTTTTTTGCACCCGGTGGAATCCTTTTTCTTTTTCTTCTGATCTTCTTCTTCCTGTTTATTATCCAGCTTTTCTTTTATGGATTTTTCTTCCTGAAGTTTGCCCGGTATAAGGAAGCATCTTCATCTGCAAAAACGGAAGGCGTCTCGGCGGTGATTTGTGCCCGTAATGAATACCATCAATTGAAAGAAAACCTTCCCCTGATCCTCACTCAGGAGTATCCTGATTTTGAAGTCGTAGTGGTGAACCATGCCTCGGAAGACGATACGGCATTTCTTCTTTCGAAGATGGCGGAAAAATATCCACAGCTTAAGATTGTCGAGATCCGTGAGAACCTCAACTTTTTTGACGGAAAGAAATTCCCGCTTTCGATTGGGATCAAATCCGCAGCCAATGACATGGTTCTGCTCACGGATGCCGATTGCAGGCCGGTGGGTCCGCATTGGATATCACTCATGGCAGGGGGTTTTTCAAAAGAGAAGGAGATCGTGCTTGGATATGGAGCCTACATGAGTTCAAACAGCATCCTGAACAGGCTGATCCGTTTTGATACCATTCACATAGCCTTGCAGTATTTTTCCTTTGCCCTCGCAGGAATTCCTTACATGGGGGTGGGAAGGAACATGGCTTACCGGAAATCGCTCTTTTATGAGGAAAAAGGATTTACTTCTCATTATAACATCCATTCCGGCGATGACGACCTCTTCATCAACCGGGCAGCAACCCAAAAGAATACACGGATCGTCGCCGACCCGGAAAGTTTCACCCTTTCGCAACCGAAAAAGAGCTTTAAAGAGTGGTGGACTCAGAAGAAACGACATCTCTCCACAGGCCAGTACTACCGCTGGAGACATAAATTTTTACTGGGATTATATACCTTTAGTACGGTTCTCTTTTATTTATTTTTTGTCTTCCTGGTGGCGTTGAATTATACTATCTTTCCCGTTCTGGCGTTATTTATCCTGAGGCTGGTCATCCAGCTTTTCATTTTCCGCAAAACTCTGACACGCCTGAATGAAAAAGGGATCTGGTTGCTGGTTCCACTCTATGAAATTATGCTGATTCTTATCAATACGGCTTTAGCAGTTTCCGTTTTCATGTCAAAAAAAACGAAATGGAAGTAACCGCACACCTGACCGAAAAGGCAAGACGGGATTACGTCCTCGTGCAGCAAGCCATTCACCAAGGCGACCAGAAAGCTTATGCAGAACTGCTGAACAATTACCGGGATTCCCTCTATTTCATGTTGCT
>JBEKST010000333.1:0-2633 GCA_049516815.1 Bacteroidales bacterium
CAGATCCCACAATTATATTTGCTCTGAATGACATTTCGGTTACAAGAGTATTAAAAAAATACTTAACAGTTGATTCTCCTTACAACACTTATGCGCATTCTGGTTTGCCTACTGGTCCAATTGGATGCGCCTCCGTTGAGGGTATCGATGCCGTCCTTAATGCTGAGAAACACGATTGGCTTTATTTTGCTGCCAGGGCTGATTTTTCAGGATATCATTATTTTTCCAAAACTCTTGCTGAGCATGACAGGAATGCTTTATTATATCAGAAAGAACTTGATAAAAGAAAGATTTTCAAATAACTCCGACCACCTCGACTTCCCTTTCCAAATCAATACCAAATTTTTCAAGGACAGATTTTTTAATTTCTTCTGAAAGGTTATATATTTCCATGCCGGTAGCTTTTCCATAGTTTACCAGGACTAAAGCCTGCTTATCATGAACTCCGGCATCTCCTCTTCTTTTTCCCTTCCATCCGCACCGGTCTATAAGCCAGCCTGATGCAAGTTTTATGTAACCTTTCTGGTCTTTAATGCGGGCATATCAGGATATTCATTTTTAAGGCTGACGGCTATGGACATATTTACAACCGGGTTCTTAAAAAAGCTTCCTGCGTTGCCAATTAATTCAGGATCTGGCAATTTGCTTCGCCTGATATTTATTACACTTTGTCTGACATTTTTTAAAGTCACTTTTCCGAGATTATTTACCTCTTCTTTCAGCGATTCGTAATTGAGATTCAACAGGGGTTTAATTGTTAATCTGTAATATACCCTGGTAACCAAATACTTACGTTTTTCCAGGTTTTTGAAGATACTGGTCCTGTAACCAAATTCGCATTCATTGTTTTCGAAGAGCCTTACAGAACCATTATTTATACTTATTGTTTTGACTTTAACTATCTGATCTTTGACTTCCACTCCATATGCGCCTATGTTTTGCACAGGAGTTGCGCCAACCTTTCCCGGGATCAGGGAAAGATTCTCAAGCCCTCCAAACCCTTTATTTACTGACCATGCAACCAGATCATCCCAGTTGACACCTGCACCGGCAGAAACTATGACATATCCATTAACAGGATTCTTTTCTTCAATTTTTATTCCTCCCAGTTCAGGATACAGTATAGTGCCTTTAAAATCGCTGGCAAAGAGTATGTTGCTCCCGCTCCCTAAAATCAGAAGAGGTTTTTTCCATGAAACAGTCCCGCTTAATAGTGAAGTTGCTTCCTTCTCAGTCTTTATATGGATCATACATTCAGCCTTATAATCAAGACCGAAAGTATTGTACTTCTTCAATGAGATATTTTTATAAATCATTCCATGTATATTTTCTATAAAAATAATTTAATTTATCTTTCCTTAAAAAAGAGATGGAACTCTATGTGAAAACCCGCGAAGAATGGCGTAAGTGGCTTGAGCAAAATCATTCTTCAGTGCAGGGAATCTGGCTTATTTATTTTAAAAAGCCATCTGGGAAACCTCGAATACCTTATAATGATGCAGTTGAAGAGGCTCTTTGTTTCGGATGGATAGATAGTAAGATTAAAAGAGTTAATGATGATTATTATATCCAGTGGTTTACACCACGCAGACCAGGCAGCAGGTGGTCGAAGTTAAATATGGGCAGAGTTCAGAAGCTGAAAAAGGAGGGTCGGATGAGACCCGAAGGCTTATCAGCTTACGAAGAAGTGAGTAAAAAACCTAAATTGATATATGTTGTCAGGCCAGAGGAAAATATTCCTTTGCCTGATGATCTGTCAGAGGCTTTAAAAAAGAATATTGCAGCATACGGCAATTTCATAAATTTTCCACCATTCAGCCGCAAATTGTATGTATTATGGCTAAACAATGCAAAGAGGGAAGAAACACGTAAAAGCAGGATTGCAAAAATCGTCGAACGGTCTGAAAAAAACATTAAGGCTGGAATGATGTAAAAACTTGTTATAAATAATACATTTATTGTATTTTTATCCATGCCTTTACATTCAAATAGCATTAGAGTAGCATTCTCTGTAACCAACTGTATCTGCCATGACCAGCGTGTCATGAAAATAGCAGGAACAGTCAGTAGCCTTGGTTGTGATATTACTATAATAGGAAGAAGATCAGGTGATTGCTGCAATTCCGATTCAGTGCCTTTCAGAACCAAAAGATTCAGAATGATCTTTAAAAGAGGATTTTTCTTTTATAAATTTTTCAATATAAGATTATTTGTTTTTCTGATTTTTCATAAATATGATATTCTGGTATCCAATGATCTTGATACTCTGTTACCTAATTTTCTGGTCTCAAAACTGAAACGACTTCCTCTTATTTATGATTCCCACGAGTATTTCACAGGTGTACCTGAGATCCAGAACAGACCTTTTGTCAAATGGGTATGGAAAAGCATTGAAAAATCAATTTTTCCGTATCTTAAACATGTCATGACCGTAAGTGATGCAATTGCATTGCAATATGAAAAAGAATATGGAAGGAAACCGGTGACAGTCAGGAATTGTTCCATGAAAACAGAACAGATAATTCCTTTTTTAAGGAAGGAGCTTGAGGTTAATCCTGATCACCTTTTATTGATTTTGAAGGGTACCGGGATTAATGCAGACAGGGGCGGAGTTGAGCTGATTGACGCTGTCA
>JBEKST010000334.1:0-4946 GCA_049516815.1 Bacteroidales bacterium
TGGATGCTGGATGCTGGATGCTGGATGCTGGATGCTGGATGCTGGATGCTGGATGCTGGATGCTGGATGCTGGATGCTGGATGCTGGATGTGGGATGTGGGAGATAATTGCCGGATCCTTAAAGATCGGGGGTGGGGAATGAGGTGATATCTTATTTTGAGGTGCTGGGGACATAGTATGATTTACGATTGGACGATTTACGATTTCAGAGTGAATTTTTTGATTTACGAATTTTGATTTTAATCTTAATTTAATCGTCGATCGTCAATCGCATAATTCAATCGTAACTCAAAAATCGACTAATCGTAAATATATTTGTCTTTCTCGTCCTTCAAGTTCCAGCACCTCAAAATAAAATTTCGCCGGGAATGAAGTTCCGAGTAGATCCTCAGATTGTTGTAATTTTACAGAAATTTACTGTTGTGGTTTTCCCTTCCAACTTCGAATCAAAAATTGGTTTTGATAGTATCCGTGCGCTTCTTAAAGAATACTGCCTTGGTCCCGGCAAGCTATGTACAGAAGAAATGGCTTTTTCCAATGAACTTTCTGAGATCCGTCCGCTTCTGGGGCAGACGGAAGAAATGCGCCGAATCCTGTTATCGGAAGAAATTTTTCCCTCGCAGGATTATTATGACCTGACGGATGAACTGCACCGGATCCGGATTGAGGGAACATTTATAGAGCCGGAAAATTTGTCGCTGTTGAAACTTTCCCTCTCTGCCATTTTCCTTATTCTTGATTTCTTCCGGAAACATCCCGTTGAAAAGTTTCCTTTTCTCTCGTCGCTCTCCGGTGCGATCAGCATCGATCCGCAACTGATCACCGGCATCGAACGGATCATCGATGATAAATCACAGGTTAGGGATGATGCTTCTTCCGCACTGAAGAAGATCCGGAAAGAAAAAAAATCGAAACTGGCGGCTGTTGAAAAGAAAATCGTACAAAGCCTTAAAATGGCCCGTCAGTCAGGCTGGACTCCGGAAAATGCCGAACTTACCTTGCGTGACGGCAGGTTGGTCATCCCATTATTAAGTGCGCATAAAAGAAAAATCCAGGGATTAGTTCACGATGAATCGGCTACCGGTCATACTGTTTACCTTGAACCTGCGGATGTCCTGGAAACCAACAACGAGATCCGGGAACTCGATTATGCAGAACGCAGGGAGATCATACGCATCCTGACTACTTTTACCGATTCCCTAAGGCCTTTCTATGAGGATTTGATCAGGGCATACACCTTTCTGGGAACCATTGACTTCATACGGGCCAAGGCAAACCTGGCTATCCTGATCAACGGGATATTGCCAGCAACGATTTCAGGGGAGCCCTGCATGCACTGGAACGAAGCGGTTCATCCCCTGCTCTACCTCGCTCATTCGCGGCAGAAAAAGAGCGTTGTTCCGCTTTCCATAGAACTGGAACCTGAGAACCGGATACTGATCATTTCGGGGCCCAATGCCGGCGGAAAATCGGTATGCCTGAAAACCGTCGGATTGCTGCAGTATATGTTCCAGTGCGGCATCCTGCCTTCCGCAAAGGAAAATTCTGCCTTTGGCATTTTCCGGAATATCTACATCGATATAGGAGATGAACAATCCCTCGAAAACGACCTCAGCACCTATACTTCAAAATTGCTGAACCTGAAATTTTTCCTTGAAAACATTGACGAACGTTCAATTTTCCTGATCGATGAGTTTGGAACCGGTACCGATCCTGCCCTGGGCGGCGCTATTGCAGAAGCAAGTCTTGAGGAGATCAACCGGAAAAAAGCATTCGGGGTGGTTACCACGCACTATTCCAACCTGAAACTTCTGGCCGGAAGGGTTCCCGGAATCGTTAACGGCGCCATGCTGTATGATGCAAAAAAGATGAAGCCTCTTTATCTTTTAAAGATCGGGAAACCCGGGAGTTCTTTTGCTTTTGAAATTGCCCGCCAGATAGGGTTTCCTGCCGATGTGCTGAATTCTGCCGCCAATAAAACCGGTGCCAGCCAACTTGATTTTGACCAGGAACTCCAGAACCTGGAGGCTGAAAAGAACGAATTAGCAAAGAAATCTACAGAAATAAAAGTAGCAGATGATTTCCTGAATGAAATGATCACCAAATACCGGAAACTGAACGAAGATCTGGAAACATCTAAAAAAGAGATCCTGCGGAAAGCAAAGGAAGAAGCCTTGAACATGTTGAACGAATCCAACCGTCTCATCGAAAAAACCATCAAAGAGATCCGGGAAAGCCAGGCAGAAAAAACAAAGACAAAGGAAGCGCGGCAGGAAATCCAGGAATTGAAAAAAAAGATTGAACAGGATACCAAAGAGGAAGATACAAAAAGTCCGAAGGAAAAAAAACTTATGCCCTTACACCCGCAACAGATGAAAGTAACACCTTCCTATGGTCCCTACCAGTCGTTTTATGACGACCTGCAAAAAAAACTTCTCCACTTTCAGCTTACGCTTGATCTCCGCGGAAAGCGTGCCGATGAAACCTTTTCACTCCTGCAACATTACATTGATGATGCGATCCTCCTGAATATTCCTGAGGTCAGGATCCTTCATGGCAAGGGAAATGGTGTCCTTCGACAGATCACCCGTGATTATCTTGCAGGGGTAAATGAAGTCAAAATTATTCCTTAATTCAATATTCATTGCACATTCCCCACCCCCGACCCCTCCCCGTGCCGACAACGAACCATAATCAAACATTACCATGGGGAGGGGCTGTATATCCCCCTATTCCTTCAACTATAATAATGTGACCCTTACGGGGTCAGTATTTTTATCTTTGACATCCAGCATCCAGCATCCAGCATCCAGCATCCAGCATCCAGCATCCAGCATCCAGCATCCATCTTTTCATTCCTTAATGCCTATTGCCAAATGCCCGTAGTTCGCATTCTGCATTTTTGCATTCTGCATTTCTGCATTCCAGCATTATTTTTTTTACAGTATCCTTGTCATTGAAAAAAAAGAAATTGTACCTTTGCACCTTGTTAACAGATTCACAATTGCACATCTAAAATACATATAATCAATATATTATGGAAAAGAAAAAGAATTTTATCACCTGCGATGGGAACCAGGCTGCCTCTCATATGGCTTACATGTTCAGTGAAGTTGCTGCCATTTACCCCATTACACCGTCTTCCAATATGGCCGAGAATGTTGATGAATGGGCTGCTCATGGAAGAAAGAACATTTTCGGAGACGAAGTCAAAGTTGTTGAAATGCAATCGGAAGCAGGTGCCGCAGGGGCAGTTCATGGCTCGCTGCAGTCAGGTTCGTTAACCACGACATTCACCGCATCACAAGGCCTGTTGCTGATGATCCCTAACATGTACAAGATTGCAGGTGAATTGCTGCCTGGCGTCTTCCACGTCAGCGCCCGTACCGTTGCTGCCCATGCATTATCGATCTTTGGAGATCATTCAGATGTTTATGCAACCCGCCAGACCGGGTTTGCCATGTTGGCCAGCGGAAGCGTCCAGGAAATCATGGATCTTGCAGGAATCGCTCATCTCAGCGCTATCAAATCACGCATTCCATTTCTTCATTTTTTCGATGGTTTCCGTTCATCCCATGAGATCCAGAAGGTCGAAGCCTTTTCCAATGAAGACATGTCAAACCTGATCGACTACAAGGCATTGCAGGAATTCCGCGACAGGGCATTGAACCCTGAACATCCGGTTATGCGAGGTTCTGCGCAGAATCCTGATATCTTCTTCCAGGCAAAAGAATCAGTGAACCGTTTCTATGAACCGGTTGCTGATATCGTAGAGAATTATATGCAGGAGATCACCAAACTGACCGGAAGGGAATATCATCCTTTCACCTATTATGGTTCGCCTGATGCTGAAAACATTGTCGTCGCAATGGGCTCTGTAACCGATACCATAAAAGAGGTGATCGATCACCTAAGGCAAAAAGGAGAGAAAGCCGGTTTGATCTCCGTTCACCTTTACAGACCTTTCTCTGCAAAATATTTCTTTAATATTCTTCCTTCAACTGTAAAAAGGATCTCAGTTCTCGACCGAACGAAAGAACCCGGCGCAGGCGGCGATCCTCTCTTCCTTGATATCCGCGACCTGTTCTATGACAGGGAAAACCGCCCCATGATCATTGCCGGCCGCTATGGCTTGAGTTCAAAAGACACGACTCCATCGCAGATCATATCTGTTTTCAACAACCTGAAAGCAAATGAACCGAAAAATCATTTTTCCATCGGCATCGTCGATGATGTCACGTTCCACTCCTTGCCACTTCTCCCGGAAGTAAGCATTGATCCATCCGGCACCTATTCTGCAAAATTCTTTGGAATCGGATCCGACGGAACGGTTGGCGCCAATAAGAATTCAATCAAGATCATCGGGGAATCGACCGATAAATATGCACAGGCTTATTTTGCTTATGATTCCAAAAAGTCAGGCGGGATCACCGTATCCCACCTTCGCTTTGGCGACAAACCCATCCGGGCACCTTACCTGGTGATCACTCCTGATTTTGTAGCCTGTCATGTTCCGGCTTACCTGGAAAAATATGATATGCTGAAAGGGCTGAAAGACGGGGGGCTGAGAGTCTGCCACAGATAGCCTCCGGGTGCGCGCATACGAATCTTGAGCGAGTTTCCCTGAAGGGGGAGTGTAGCAGCGCAGGCCGGTGAGTGGACAGCCTGAGTTTGCGGCTCAGGCTGTCTTGACCCAAATCTGTCCGTAGTTCGAGGGTACCTGCAAAACCACCGTTACGGCGTCCGCGGCGGGTTGAACTTCAAGCGGGGCCGGGCGCAGTGCATCGTCCAGCATCTCGCGCCATGTGCCCGCCACCGGGAACGGAGCGCTGACGGTGGCGTCCGCGTCGGAGAAGTTCAGCAGCACCAGCGCCCACGACTCCGGATTGGCGCCGGCGGCAGCGGCGTAGCGCGAATAGATAAGCACTTGCGTGCCCTGGAGCGAC
>JBEKST010000335.1:0-2611 GCA_049516815.1 Bacteroidales bacterium
TGATAGCTGATTCTTCGAAAGGAATAACTTTCCCGATATTCTGTTCATTCCTAAAATCCTGTATTACACTGATGAGGTATTCACGAAGGCTGGCAGGATCCTTGAAATCGGTCACTTTGGCCGGGTTCAGTATCTTGGCCACCTGAATTTCACCGCGGGCCATCAGCCACAAGGAGAAATGATCTTTCCGGGCATGATACAACAGCGATTCCTCCGGGATGGTACGCAGAAGATCTTCAAATTCCTTCAGCGATTTGGCAACAGCTATCTGGCGGCCTTCTTGATCGCGATAAATAAAATTCCCGAAACCCAGATAATGGGTAATGAAACTCTTGAAATCCAGTAACAGGGTTTCCGAATTCTTGTTGATAAAAGTAGTCTTCAGTTCATAAGCCTTGTTGGCATTCTCATCGTTTGAGGACTGCAGCACGATAGGGAGTTCTTTGATCTCTTTACGGGTCTGTTTCACCAGGCTGAATCCAGCAGTATTGTTAAGTTTACCATCTTTTTTAAATTTTACATCCGAGATCAGGCAGAGTATGTAATCCTTGTATTTCCCGAAGATGTACATGGCCTCTTCATAAGTGGATGCCAGTAGGATCTTGGGCCGGGCTTTTAACCGGAGGATCCGGTATAGCTCATCGGTCGTGACATCTTCGATGATATGTTTGGTTTGTTCAAGAACGATGTTGTAAAGATTTGGAAGGTATAACGAATAATATTTCGGGGAATCTTCCACGAGCAGGATTACACGCACCATACCGATACTGGTATCATTCTCCACATTGATCTTGTCCTCGAGGTAATTGATCATGGCGAAGAAGATCTTGGAATCGCCGTTCCATACAAATACGCGGTCGATCCAGGTAAGTTTCTCCGGTTCCGATTCGAGAAGGGCAATATCCGTGTTGCTGTTCAGCAGCGTGAAGACGGGAATATACGGATATTTTTCCTTGATCTTTTTGCTCAATTCAACCGGGAACTGTTTCTCCACTCCCATCATGATAATTACCAGATCATAGTGCTTGTTTTCAAGTTGTTCAAAGATTTCATCCGATGATGAAACCCCGGTAATGCGGGGCATCGTGCTCAGGCTAAGCTGATAGAATTCACCCAGCACATGTTCTGAAAAACGGCCCTCCTTTTCAATACTGTAAGCATCGTACAAATTCGCAACCAGCAGGATCTCCTTGACTTTGAAAGGCATAAGATCGTGGTAGATATCGCGGTTATAATTGTTCCGGTTGAGAAATGTCTGCAGAAGCTGGCGGCTGTATTTGGTTGATTCGCGGGACTCTTTTTTGACAGGAGAGGGTTCCTTTTCAACAGAGCTCGTCAATATCGCCTTACCTTTGACACTGTTCAGGTAACCCGCAATGATATTGGCAATGTTAATGATGAGGTGTCTTTCTTCTTCGAGAAATGGTCCTTCGTGGGAAGCAGGAAATGCTTTAAGGTAAAATATCTCAATGGAACCTTCCTGGTTATCAATCGTTTCAAAGGTTTGTTTCTGTGACCATTGAGTTTCCCTGAAACCCTGGCTGGTGATTTCGAAATTGGCATAGCGGATCCTTGAAACGGTAAATTCGGGATACTGCCATGCTTTGGGTAAGATCAGGGCAATCTGGTGAAGCGCTTCTTCGATGGGTTTTCCCGTGCGGAGGATGGCCGTGGTCTGGTTAATGGCAGAAAGCTCTTTCAACCGTTCCCGGGTCACATACCTTCCCTCCTTTCCTTTCACCCCATTCAGGTATCCTTCTATGAGGCTGGAGAGGTTCACGATCAGGCTTCGTTCTTCTTTCAGGAACGGGCCTTCGTCAATAGGTGGAAAATCCTTCAGATAGAAAATTTCGATGGTACCTGTCAGGCTATCGATCGTTTCGAAGGTTTGCTCCTGTTTCCATTTTGTTTCCCTGAAATTACGGCTCACGAGTTCCATCTCATCGAACCGCAACCGTGCAACCGTATCATCGGGATATTGCCAGGCCTTTGGAAGGATCTGGCAGATTTCCTGTAAGGTCTCCTGGATAGGTAGGTTTTTCTTGATGATGGATGTCGTTTCATTGATTGCAGTAAGTTCCTTCAGTCGTTCGCGCGTATCATAGAGAAGCTTCTCGACATCTACCGAATTCTGGCCAATCGGCCGTTTGCCGGAATTTTCTTCAACAGGCTGCATGATTTAGTTTTTTAAGCGAAGGCATGAACCAACCGGGATGGGTTGTAAAATTACACAATCTTTTTGAAGTAGAAAAACAGTGGCAATAACTTTCATCTTCAATCTTCATTCTTCATTCTTCATTTTACCGGCAAATAAAAAATCCTCCCGAATTTCATACGGGTAAAGATATTTTCTGTAATATTGCGAAGAATTCAACAAATTAATAATTAAACTATTTACTCCTATGACAAAAAATGTGTATGAAAAACTGGTCAACGATTTCATGGCCAAGATCATTGCAAAAAATCCGGGGGAAAAAGAATTCCACCAGGCTGTGAAGGAAGTTGCTGAGTCAGTGATTCCTTTCATCGAAGAAAATCCGAAGTACAAGACTGCAAAAATCCTTGAACGCATTGCAGAACCTGATAGAGTCATTATGTTCAGGGTTCCCTG
>JBEKST010000336.1:0-2595 GCA_049516815.1 Bacteroidales bacterium
CGAATTAGACTTGAATATTGACAATTTGACTTCAATTCCAGCAGAAAAGTTCATTAAAACATTACGAGAGGACAATAAATTAAGTGATGATAACTTTGACAAACTTGCTGATATATTTTTTCTAATTGCGGAAGAACTTGACCAAAGAGGTACGGACAAAGAAAAGAAGAAAAAATTGTACGAGAGCTCATTAACCATTTACGAATACCTTGACAAGACAAGTTCGACATACTCATTTGATAGACATTATAAGATTGAAAAAATAAAAAATGCAATTTAATCGGCATCTTTCCCGCGAAAATTTAATTCCTGATGGGCATTGACGATTATTTTTTTAACTTAGTGGTGTTATATTATCGACTATGAAAAAGATCATCATTTATTTCTCTATCGCAATTATTTTTAATTCCCTGTCTGCCCAAACCCCAAAGACCATCATTTTGAACCCACCTGACAAGACAAGAGGGTTCTCAGTGATGAAGGCTTTATCATTGCGTGCCTCAGCTAAGGATTTTGATACCACAAGTCTGAAACTACAAGATATTTCTGACCTGTTATGGGCTGCGAACGGGATAAACAGACCTGAAATTGGGAAACGCACAGCCCCATCGGCGATGAACGCCCAGGATATCGATGTCTACACATTTATGAAATCTGGCGTTTATCTCTACAACGCTAAGAAAAATTGCCTTGATTTTATCGTTGATGGTGATCATCGGGCTTTGATAGCGGGAAAACAGGAGAATTTCGCAAGAGCCCCGATTATTTGTTTATTGGTGTCAGATATTTCAAGGTTCCCTTCTGGGGAAGACACTTTAAAATTGGTATGGGCAGCAGAGGATGCTGGAATTGTATCCCAAAATATTTCCATTTTTTGCGCATCGGTTGGCTTTGACACCAGACCACGTGCTTCGATGGATCAGCAAAAGCTCAGGGAAATTCTTAGATTAAGGGATTCACAACATTTGATGTTAAATAACCCCGTTGCTTATAAAAAAGATTAGCAAAGTTTTATTCTAGCGCACCCCGTGATCTAGTCCATCATCCACTTCTACGTCATCCTTTTCAAGCCAGAACCCTATATCCCTTAACAGCTCAGCTTCCATCTGGAATCTTCACCGCAGTTCATCCTCTGACACAGGATTACCATCCAAACCAATCATCAATAAATCAAGTTCCCGCTGGTTCTCAAATGACCTGCCTTGAATTTCTTTAGCGATAACGCTGTTGACATTACCCACCGCTTTCAAAACACCTTTCCCTCCATACCGCTTCTTGTCTCCATCCCGAAGCTCGAAAGCCTCCCGTTCACCGGTTGATGCCCCTTTCGGCACCATCGCATGTCCTTTTATCCCGTTTTCAAGCACAAAAAAAACTTCATCAATCGGATTTCCACGGGAATCCTGGATTTCAAACGCCTGAATTTTTTTATTTTCATAATAGTTTGTTATTATTGATTTTACTCAGCGATGGTCAGACTCGCCGGTATTGAACGGATATAATAGGATGATAGTATGCTATCCATTAATAATGCAGTGATATTAATTGTCTGTTTCCAGAAATCAAAATTATTTGTAACTTTCACTCCAAAATGCGATATGATTAATTTTGAAGCGCTTTTCAGAATTTCTTACGGGTTATACATTGTATGTTCCGGGGATAAAAACCGCGGGAATGGATTTATTTCAAATTCTGTTTTTCAGGTAACTGCCGAACCTCCAAAATTTGCAGTATGCTGCAATAAGAATAATTATACAGCAGAAATTATCAAAAAGTGCGCAGCTTTCTCAGTATCGGTTTTACACACAGAGGCCTCACCGGGTCTTTTTGGACGCTTTGGTTACAGGAGTGGAAAGGATTTTAATAAACTGGAGGGTATCAATGTAAGTTATGGCGAAGCTACGGGAGTACCGATCGTATTAAATGACAGCATTGCATTTCTCGAATGCAACGTCATCCAAACTGTGGATTTGGGAACTCATTTATTATTTATTGGTGAATTGTTGCATTCTGGAATCATGGATGAAACCAAAGATCCAATAACCTATATGTATTATAGGCAGAAACGAAAAGGAGTAGCACCTAAAAATGCCCCGACTTACGTTGATAAATCAAAACTTGAAACTAAAATACAGGCACCGGCATTTAAAAAATACGAATGTACGGCTTGCAGTTATATCTATGACGAAGCCATTGAAAGCAAGAAGTTCATCGATCTGCCCCCTGATTGGGTATGTCCTTCTTGTGGAACAGCAAAAGAAGATTTTATTGAAGTTGCAAACTAAAAGCATCCGTATTTTGCATCACAGGGCACTGGAAATGCAGGATGCACGGTTTTCCCCTTTTCGATTGTTTCCACTTTCTGATTTACGGGCGCTAAAACCGTATTGATCTGTTCACCGGAAATAATCTCTTCAAAAGTTGCTTCTTTAGGTGTAACAGGAGCCAGGGAAGGAAAATAGATGTTGCCAGTATTCAGGGTCTTCCTGAAAATGTTTGACTTTGTTTTTCCAGAATAAAACGATGTGTTTTTTTATCCTGGGTCAAGGATAAAATTCTAAAAAAGGAAAGACAAGATGTTTATAATCTCTTCTT
>JBEKST010000337.1:0-2579 GCA_049516815.1 Bacteroidales bacterium
CAGCTTTTTGTTCTCAATGGTCGGGGTTTTAAGCCTGTCAGGAACAATGTTATCAATGTTTTTAATGAAGATAACATCGGCATCCAGTTCATTCAGGTTTGCAAGGAGTGCCCCATGTCCTGCCGGGCGGAAGAAGAGAGTCCCGTCTGGATTCCTGAATGGCTGGTTTTCTTCATCAACGGCGATGGTATCGGTAGATGATTTCTGTATGGAACGGTGAATATCTAAGTGCGTGTGAAAACGGGTTTCATACTTATCCCTGAGGGCAGTGGCCATTTCATCAAATTTCCCGATGTGTTCCGGGGAAACGGTAAAATGTATTCTTGAAACATCGTTCTGGTCCCTTGTATAATTTGCGGCTTCCACAAGATGCTCTTCAATGGCGGCCCTTGGGCCATCTTCGTAACTGTGAAACGCCAACAATGCTTTTGGAAGGGCGGCATAATTCAAACCAACCTTACCGAGCAGGTGGTCAAGGATGAGGGCGAAGTCATTTTCAGCCAATGCCCGTTCGAGGAGCTTTCCTTCTTTCATTAAGGAAGACTGCAGATCATGATAAAAAGCGAAGCGATGAATATTATGAAAAAAGTAATTCACTGAGTTGAAGCTGGTGTCGGAAAAATAACTTTCAGGAATTCCACTGTCGGCCTTCAGTGATTCCCGGAATTCAAATAAGTGCTTAAACATCCTGCTGGCAGCGCCGGAAGCGGGAACAAATTTGATCAACCGGAGGGAAGGAGCGTTTTCCTCAAAGAAACGAATGAACTCTTTTTTTTGTTCTTCGCTGAAGTTAATGATTCCATCGCCCTGGGTTGCGGGCCGTAACAGCCGGATAAAAGGAAATCCCTGACGGAAATGATCCAACTGGTTCTCCAGCGTTTTCAGCGTGATTCCTTTTCTTTCGATCTGATTTAGATCTACCGGTTGTAACACAAGGCTAATTTTTAATAACTTTGGCAAAATTATCTTAAATTATGAAAAGACTGCTCACCATGGTATTATTTTTCCTTGTGATAACCGGTTTTTCACAACAGATACCACAGAAATATTTTGTTGCATTCACCGATAAGAACGGAACTCCTTATTCTATCAGTAATCCCCTGGCATTCCTCACGCAAAGGGCGATCGACCGGAGAACCGCGCAGGGAATTCCCATTATTGAAGAAGATCTGCCGGTAAATCCCGCCTATGTAAATGCAGTTGCGGCAACAGGGGTGCAGGTGTTTACCCGTTGCAAATGGTTCAATGGGATTACAGTCAGAGTTACCGATACTGCAGTATTACCCTCAATCAGAGCGCTTACTTTTGTTCAGAGTGTCACGAGGGTCACCTCCTACGATTTTAAGAAATCAACCATAAGTGACCGGAAATTTCTGTTGGAAGAAGAACTTCGTAAAACCGGAGGAAACCATGAAACCAGATTGCCTGGATCACCACAGAATTATAATTATGGTCCTTCATACGCCCAAATCCATCTGCTGAATGGGGATATACTCCACAATATGGGGTACCGGGGCCAGGGGAAAGTCATTGCAGTGCTGGATGCCGGATTTCAGCATGCTGACGTCAATCCTGTTTTCGACAGCCTGAGGGCAAATAACCAGATCCTCGGGACCCGTGATTTCGTGTATCCTGCCGGAGGAAATGTTTGTATTTACGGTGACACTGCACATCCTCACGGAGCCGAAGTTTTTTCCACAATGGGCGGTAATACTCCAGGTCAGTTGATCGGGACTGCACCTAAGGCCTCTTACTGGCTGATCCGCACAGAAGATGCAGCTACTGAAAATATTGTTGAGGAATATAATTGGGTAGTTGGAGCGGAAATGGCCGATAGCGTGGGCGCCGATGTGATCAACTCATCCCTGGGATATACACAATTTGATAACGGCTGGATGGATCATACCTGTGCAGATATGAACGGCTATACCAATCCCTCTACAAGGGGAGCAAATACTGCAGCCAGCAAAGGAATGGCCCTCAGCATCAGTGCTGGTAATGAAGGCGATACAATTCATCACTGGCATTGCGTCAGTTCACCTTCCGATGCACTCAATGCGTTTAGCATTGCAGCTGTGAATGCCTCTGGTAATTATGCTTCTTTCAGTTCTCCCGGTACAGTGAACGGGAGCTATGTGAAGCCCAATATTGCCTCTATGGGATTGAACTGCTATGTTGCCAATCCTGATGGTTCATTAAGTTACGGGAGCGGTACTTCATTTGCATCTCCTATTAACGCGGGGATGATGGCCTGTTTATGGCAGGCAAGGCCGACCCTCAATCAGTACGAACTGGGGAAAGTCATCGAGGAAAGTGCAAGTCAATATACGCATCCGGATTCCTTACTGGGATACGGGATTCCAAATTATCCCATAGCCATGAGATTATCGCACGTTGGAGTTCAAAGCAAAACCAATCTCCGGGCTTTTCCCAACCCATTTAAAGATGCCGTTAATATATTGGTTGATAACAATTTATCCGGTAATTTTGAGATCAGCCTTATCTCTCTCACCGGCGATCTTATACTGAAAACCAACAGGATGATCGTTGCCGGAGGAGGGAATACCATAACTCTGAAC
>JBEKST010000338.1:0-2578 GCA_049516815.1 Bacteroidales bacterium
GGATCCCTCCGAAAGCGGCTCATCCGATGGGAAATGCCAGTGCCCGTATATAAAATAATCCACTTCAGGATTGGATTCCAGGATTTTCTTTGAATGAAGGGACAGCCGGGATTCGATAAAAGTTTTATCCCGTTCGATTTTTTCTTCTTTAACAAGGCTTGCAAACCGGCTTTGCCTCGACCAGAATAAGGCGATATGGATCCCAAGGTCGGGATGGATCCATCGGAATAACCATTGATTGAACCGGTTCTGAAAAACTTTTTTGATAAATTTATACCCGTGATCGCCTGGGCCCAATCCATCGCCATGTGCCAGGTAAAAAATTTTCCCGTTAAATTCCTTAAATTCCGGATCGCGGTGGATTTCAATATGAAGCTCCTGGTTGAGATAATCGAACGCCCACATATCATGATTCCCCCTGAAAAGGTGAACTTTCACGCCCGACTCGGTAATCTCGGCAAGTTTTCCCAGCAATCGCACATAACCACGGGGAATCACCGTTTTGTATTCAAACCAGAAATCGAAAAGATCCCCCATCAGGTAAATCTCGGAGGCATCCTTTCTGACCGTTTCAAGCCATGCAGTGAATAAATTTTCCCTTTCCAGGCTTCTCTTCCGGTCAGGAATGCCGAAATGAAAATCAGATGCGAAATAGATATTCTTTTGCATTTTTTAAATTTCAACCAAACTTACAAATATTTCCGGGTTAATCCCGGAATTCAATTTATGGAATTTTTGAGATTATTCATGAACAATCTTAACCTGGCCAAATGAAAGAGGACATGTTTGTTTTTTGGATAGATGGTGTAAAGGCCTGTCAGTTTCTGGTAATAAGAAAGATCCTCTTCCATGGTTAACACCGGCTTTGAGCCAAACGAATAATTCAGGACGATGAGAGAAGCCAGTGACTGAGGGTTTCGGTCAATGAAGTCCTTCTCCAGCTTTTTCTGATCACCGGATATCCTGAAAAACAGAGAATCTGCCGTCATGCTGAACCTGAGAAAATCTTCAGAACCTTCCTTGCTGCGTAATGTTCTTTTTATGGAATCGATTCTGATTTTGTTTTTCAGGGTTGCATGGAAGAAGCCTTCAAGTAATTCCGAACCTTCCGAACCTGAGATCGTAAAATCCGAAGATGGCTCTTTCATGTCTCCTTTCAGAAGAAGGTTTTCTCCTCTTTTCATGAGAAGGACGATCCGTCTTCCTCCGGGAAATGTCAGGAGATAAAATCCCGGCTGATCAGTCTTATGAGAAAAGTTGATAGTCCCGTCGTTGCCTATATTTGAAGAATCAAGAGGAATGACTTCTTTTAAATCCATTTCGCAAAGCACGATCTTTTCCCTCCTTGAATTTGAAAATTGTCCCTGGATTGTGAAACGATCTGCCTCCTTCTCCCTATTACAAGAAAAGAACAGAAAAATGAGAAAAAGGGAAAAATAATTAGTCTTCACTCTCCAAAATTAGTAAATCCTATCCCACATCCCACATCTCACATCTCACATCTCAATCCTTGATACACCTTACCGAGAATGCATTTGACCTGCTGCTCGGATAGAAGGAAACACTGGAGTTGAAAGAGTTCATCGCGTGAGCCCAGGCTTTGTATGCTCCCTGGGAATCACTCGACCAGTAGAATCCCGCAAAATTGTTAAAACTATAGCCGCGGTTGAAAAAATTGACACCATCAATGAGGGCATCAAAACCTGAATACCCTGTGGCCTTCAATGCTGATCCGGCAAACCCGTTGTTGATATAATTGCTGAACAGGAGCGTCCATTCAGCTTCCGTAGGTACATGCCAACCCGGGGGACAGATGCCCTGGGATCCCGATACAACGCTATAGGCCATTAGTTCATCCCACTGGTAAAAACCTCCGTAATTAGAACAGTTTGCAGGATTATCACCGTAACAATATTTTTCCGGTGTGCAATTGTCAAACTGGTCCTGCGTTGATACAATCGCGGTTCCGTAATTGAAACTTTCCGCCATCCAGCATTGGGTGCCGATCAGAACAGTATTATACAGTTTATTGTCACGAACATCTTTCAGGTTCCCACCGCAGATAAACAAGTCGGGATTTATCACTGTAATTATGTGGGATGCCGAATTAACGCAGCTATTGACATTAGTATACGAATAAGTGATGATATGGGCTCCGATCCCGGCGGCCGCAGGATTAAACGTTCCGGTTGCGGGATTAACGCCTGTTCCAGTATACGTTCCGCCTAATGGGATCCCTCCTTTCAACTGGATGATCCTGGCAGTGGGGATAGTGATGGAATCGGTGCACATAATATAGGAGATGAACGGTTTGGGATTTACCAGTATGGGAAAAGCTGGCGATGAGGCTCCGTTCCCGCAACTGTTCACACCTTTAACAGTCAGGCTTGCAGTTCCCGAAAAGACTGCCGACCAATCAATCGTAATGGAAGCGGTATTCCCGGTAATGACACCTGCTGTCCCCGGAACGAGTGTCCAGGTATAACTGATGGCATTGGAAACGTCTTTGGTAGAATAAGCGATAGCTGTTGATGCCTGGCAAAGGACGGCTGTCCCGGTGATCATTCCCGCTGCCCCT
>JBEKST010000339.1:0-2570 GCA_049516815.1 Bacteroidales bacterium
GTTTCCCGAGTTTAAAAGTGTCGCGGCATACCAGTTTTTCGTTTTGAATGACAAAACGGACGATCCAGTTATCGTTTCCTCCGGATGCATACAGTCTTTTTCCGTCGTCGCTGAAGACCAAACCCAACCAGGATTTCCCGACTTCATAGGTGTCGAGCAGTTTCTGATCCCTGATCCTGATGAGTTGCACGGATTGTGTGCTCTCGCCGTTGTTTGTGACTGCCGCATATTTCAGATCATGTGTGACGGCTATATTGAGAGGAAGATCGCCCAGGGGAATCTGGCTTCCTGCCGGACTCAGGCTCCATCCGTTGGGTAATGTTAATTTATTATTCTCACGCGGTTTCGTTTGAGCTTGTGAAGCGAAATTCAGAAATAATAAGATCACTCCGAAGACCAAGGTTGAATACATCGGATTCCTTCGGTTTTGAAAATTCACATGTAAACTAAAAATGAATAGCTTCATGAAATTCTGGGTTAAAGAACCAACAGAGATGGCGTGCTATAGTCGTTTGTAAAGGTCATATTGAATGGTCTTGATATCAACTTTTTTATAGCCCGTGAGAGTGTCTGCTCTTAACGAATTGTCCAGGATAAAATAATAGTTATGAAACTTTGGTTCCAGGCTGATGTTGAAGTAACGCATTAAGTAACATTGCAAGTCCCATTCGTTCCACATGTATTTTGGAATTGACACTGTCGTTTGTCTTGGCACAACATTCCCGATTAAATAAACATCATGAAGGAGTTCCTTGTTTCTGCCGGGTTTCCCTATCTGTATAAATGAAAAAGTTATTGTGCTCAGGAGCAGCAAGGAACTGAGTAACAGAAACAGTTTGTATTTTTTGTTTTGTACGTCAATTCGCTCTGTCAAATGTAAAATGATATCTGCAATTAAAATTGATAACCCAATTGCGAAAAAAGGTAAAGCTGGAACAGCGTAAAAGCCCTTTTGTACCATGGTAAGCATTAATGGAACTGAAGCAGACAACCCGACAGCAATGAAAAAAACAGATGAACGAAGGTTTTTTGAAATTTGCGATTTGATTTTTGTAAGATTGGCAATAATGAAGAAAATAACTACAAAAGAAATTTGTGGCAATAACTCTGTAAACAGACGATACAGAATGAAAAATCTGTTATCAATAGTCGGCACTTCATTAATCCGGTGTAATGCCCTTTTAAATAAATAGGTTGATAAACTTTCCTTGCTTTCCGGTATCAGAAATAAAATTCCATAAATAATAACGGGAACAAGAGTAATTATGAAAGTTTGCAGGAAAGTTTTTGAAAAAGTATTTTTTCTTATAGTCAACCAATATAAAAATGGAACAATAATTGGGAAAAATCCGGGCAATCCCTTACTCAATGTAGCCAGAAAAATAAAAACGCCTGCAAGAACCCATGTCATTAACCGGTATTTTTCTGATTGAGATGCTTTATAAATTAAGAGTACCGAGCTTAAGGTGAAAATTCCCATTGTGTTTTCATGCATATTGTTTGAATAGGACCAAAAGCAAACAGGAATAGTAATCCATAATATTATAGGCAGCCATCCCAGACTTTTTAAACCATTATTATTTCTATAAATTTCTTTCCATAGCAGATTTATTAGTAACGCCGTTATGCACATTGTTAAAAATGTATAAAAGCGTTCTACATACAGGCTGTCTCCTAATATCTTGAAAAAAACTGATTGAATACCAAAAACAAGAGGAGGTTGTTCGTGAAAAGAAGTCAGTCCTGCAATATTGTGTAAACTAAATTGTGGAAACCAAAATGTTCCAATGCCCATGCTCAGATTATGTGCAACACTAGTATACAGCATCGCATCCATGAACATTCCATCCCGGATAAGTGTCGGTAATGTCAAACCGATTAAGACGCTAATTGTTATAATCCAAAATGGTGTCTGTCGGTTTTTTAGGAATTTTTTTAGCACAGCCTGTAAGGTTAGCAAATGGGTTTGTTTTTCGGTTTAACCGCGAACAATTATAGTATCATAATCCTGAATCCGGTTTAAATTGATTTAATCTTGGTATCCATCGGGGAACATTCCTTTTATATTCCAGATACTCATTTCCAAACCTTTTCTCCAATTCAGGTTCTTCATAGACAACGAAAAAGATATTATTAATGATGAAAAAAATAACGGTCCAAATGAAAATATTGAAGGACAAAACAGCAATTGATTCTCCGGCCAGTACGGTCAGCACTCCCATTATCATTGGATTTCTCACATATCCATATATCCCGCTAATAATCAATTTTCTCGTCGGACTCCAGGGAGCTAATGTACCTTTTCCAATCCTGATAAAGGTCGATACTGTCATTAACATGACAAACAATCCAATGAACATGAGAATAAGTCCAATCAATAAAGCCCACAAATGTTTTATCGAAAGATCATGTTCAATGGTTAAAGGAATCAGGATTAAAACCGTGATGGGAAGTATAAAGGAAATGATCTGTCTTATTACATTTCGCATGATATGGCTACTTCTTCCTATCAAACCTATATAATAAAGATACTAAAACAGAGGAGTTCGAAAAACCATAACTGAATCCGG
>JBEKST010000340.1:0-2570 GCA_049516815.1 Bacteroidales bacterium
AGGGAAACGACCATTGTTGTTTGTCTCTCCGGTCGTGGAGATAAGGATATCCATACGGTCGCCGAAGCCATGGGGGTGAGGTTGCAGGATTAGTATTTGTTTTGGTAGCGGCTTGGCATAAGGCATGAATAGAGTGCCATAAACATGTTTTGCGTAAAAGTGTTTAATTTAATTAAATAAATATAAGGCCGCAGCGATTTGACAGGAATGATATTTTATTGTATATAGATACTACCTTTAGTTAATAGGCAGGTAAAAGAAAGGACCACGATGGTCCTTTCACTGTTTTGGGAGAAACATGGTATGAGCCTTTTCATGTCACGGAAGAGTTGTGTTAAGGAAAAATGACACGATAGGCTTCTACATCAAAGTGAAAGGGGGTTTGGCCGGATTTGCACGTGATTTATAGAAGGTCATTTAGACCGTCCAGCTAAGCTTAAAACACCGATAAAAAAGTTCTATGAAAAAAACATTTATGATCTTGGCGGTTTTATTGTTGCTTGGTGTATTCTGCGATAAGTCGTACATACAACTGGCACGTTCGCAACAGGTTTCCGGGGATTCTGAGCTTGACAGAGAGATCCGCCGGGTAATGGAAAAGGGAATTAATCTTGAAGAGAGAAAGAGACAAGTGCCGGCCATATCGGCTGCGTTTTCGCGTTATACCGATCCGGAGCGTGCGCGCCGGCTGGCGGCCCTGTGCTATCTGAAAACGCTCGGGACATTTTTTATGCCCATGGACCTGGCGGAAATAGCGCTTGCCGAAACCGGAGGTCATGGACTTTCCGGAAAGGCAGTGTCGGAGAAAGGCGCTCTCGGGGTCTGGCAGATGATGCCGCACCGGGCCAAGAGCCATGGGTATTCACCAAATGAAATGGAGAATGATGAAAAATGCGCTGATGCTGCGGTGCGCGAGTTGGCCGGCAAGATGGAAATGGCAAAGGGTGATCTGGTCAAGGCAAAAAAGTTTTATTGCGGCGCAGGTCCTGACGCCGATGCGTATGAAGTGAAGCGGAGGCAATTTAGAAAGGAAATCCTTGAGGAACTGAACAAGGAAAGACTGAACCAGGCGGAAATGACACGATTCAGGGATGAACACCATTCCTGATACATTCAACCCAAGGAAGAAAGTTATGAAAAAGTGTGCAATCTTAGCAATGGCTGCTTTTTTGATTTCAGCCACGTTACCGGCATTTGCTGCCCAGGAAACCCAGGAGAGGGAAACCTGCGCGATTTCAGCCAACACTTGTCTGAATAAGGCGGGAATACTGGAGAAAAGGATTAAGAAGCTGAATGCCGAGATTAAGAATGGCACTAATTATTCCCCGGAAGAAATGAAGATGCTTGATCAGAAACTGCAAGACGCAATGGATCAGTTGGATAAAGTGGAAGGGGAAAAATAGCAAATCTCAACAGCTTGGGGCTATATAATGGAAAAGATAATGCAATTAATGATTATCTGATGAGTCCCAGGTTATGGAAAGCGGGTTCCCGATTGGAGTCCGCTTTTTTTATTGATTCAAGCCGGACAGTTGCAAGTTTAGGGAGGATACCTAGATGAAGAGCATTATGTTGATCCTATGTATGGTTTTGTGCGGATGTTCATTGTTTATAAAAAAACCTGAAGTTGCAATCAAAACCGTAACTCTTACTGGACTCGACCGCGGCGGAATTGAGATGGAGTTTCTTCTCACCGTCACCAACCCCAATTCTTACAAACTTAAACTCATGGGTTACACCTACAACCTGTTCATCTCTTCTTTGCCGTTGGCAAATGGTGAAAACCATGATGTTGTAGAATTTGCCGGCAATACCACTACCGATTTCAAGATCCCGACCAGTGTCACTTTTCACGATCTGCTGGAAGTACTGAAAAACAGCCCCGATTTTGATCATATACCATATAAACTTAAAGCCGGCTTCGATGTACAGGCGGCTTTCGGACGCATCGTCATTCCAGTGGAAAAAACAGGAACCTTCGCTGTGCCCAGGCAATACCAACCTGCACGTTTTCTAAAACGAATGAACGAGCTTTTTAAAAAAAAATGAAGCTGCTAAGTCTGACTCCCTTTTCCTCTTTAATGGTTTATTTATGATTTATGAGGCAAAATTCTGAGTTGATAAAGTGACAATTCTATTCCCTGTCTTTGTATGCCGCTCGAAAAATACACAGCTGATATTCATTCATAAATATCCGGAATTCCTTTTGATAAGTTGACTTCAATGGTTCTTTATTGTAATAATATGCAACCGTTTTCGAATAAGACAAATTTATTGCTATTCTTAATGATCTTCCTTCTTTCCCGACGAATATCACCGCTTGCAATTTGCGGGATTGAACTGCCGAACAAGCATTTTTCCCTGTTGAAATATGCACTGGATGGAGGATAATGATAATCCCTATGAAAAGAAACAATGGGAATACGTTCTGTAAGTCAAGTTTAACCAATCAGATTATGGCTTTTTTTATCTTTTTGGCGCTTATTGTGACGGCGATTGGGTGCTGCGGTATCATGAGCATCAACAGAGTGAGTGTGAAGGACCATGAGGAGCTTTATAACCGCGCCTCC
>JBEKST010000341.1:0-2562 GCA_049516815.1 Bacteroidales bacterium
TTCAAAGGGTCTTTTGGCTTATTATCTGGTCGCTGAAAATATGAAGCCATGACTGAGATCAAATATTATACGCAGGAAGGATTAGCTAAGCTCCAGGAGGAGCTGCAAAAGTTAATATCCTTTGATCGCCCATCGATTTCAAAGCAGATCGCTGAAGCAAGGGATAAGGGAGATCTTTCAGAGAATGCCGAATACGCTGCCGCCAAGGAGGCTCAATCCATGCTGGAGTTGAAAATAAACAAGCTACAGGAGGTGATCAGCAATGCACGCCTACTTGATGAATCCAGGCTCGATAGCACTAAAATACTGATCTTTTCCACCGTTAAACTGAAAAATACACAAAATAACAACGTGGTCATCTATACCTTGGTTCCCGAAAATGAAGCCAATGTAAAACTAGGAAAAATCTCTATCAATTCACCCATCGCCAAAGGACTTCTGGGAAAAAGTATCAGTGATAAAGTTGAAATAACGGTGCCCGCCGGTACCGTTGCCTTTGAGATCATTGAAATATCCAGAAAAAACGGACATTAATGGCAAGTATCTTCACACGGATCATCAATGGAGAGATCCCTTCATACAAAGTTGCCGAGGATGAAAATTATTATGCATTCCTCGATATCCACCCGCTTGCAAAGGGACATACCCTGGTCATTCCCAAAAAGGAAACAGATTATATTTTCGACATCGAAGATAAAGAATACCAGGGGTTGTTTTTATTTGCCAAGCAGGTAGCTGCAGCCATGCTGAAAGTCATTCCCTGCGAACGGATCGGTATTGCGGTCATCGGACTTGAAGTGCAGCATGCTCACATTCACCTGATCCCACTGAAAACGATCTATGATATTGATTTCCGGAAACCCAAACTACAGCTTTCACCGGAAGAATTTGCTGCCATTGCAGCGAAGATCAGCGGAGCCATGAGGAAGTAAGGAAGAAAAAGTTCATACCCTTTTTCCGGGATCCTTTGGACTGTGAAAGACTTGTAAAAATCCTTGACGAAATTCTGACTTATCTTAACAGGCAATTCATCTTCATAAATTGAGCGGCCTGGCGATCACCAAACCGTGCAGCTATTCCCCAATAATAGCAAGCCTGACCAAGATCGTTCAGTTGATGTAAAACTGTTCCAAGGTTTTTATATGCTTCTGCATATTGGTTGTTAAACCTGATGGCAGTCCTGAGTTCTTGTTGTGCACCAAGTAAATCACCTGACCGGAATTTTAATATAGCCCTGAAATTATATGCTTCTGCATTGGTCGAATCAAGAGATAAACACTTATCACAATCTGACCATGCACCCATTCCATCTCCAATATTCAACTTTACCATTGCCCGGTTGGCATACAAGACACTTAAATTTGGGTTATTTTCAATCCCTTTATCCAGATCAGGAAGAGCTTCTCTCAGTTTATTTAATCTCAGATAAGAATAAGCTCTGCATATATAGGAGTCTATATCATCCGGGTTCAGTTCGATTGCTTTTGAATAATCAAGAACAGATTCCTGAATCATCTGATGTTTTGCCAGATAGTTCCCCCGCTTTCTGTAGATTTTTGCAATAGAAGGTACGGAAGGATTTTTTTGAATAATATCTGTTGCAAGCGTTAGGTCATTTTCCCATTTTTTATTTCTTTCCCAGGTTTCATAAGAAAAGAATAATCCATAGATAAGGATAAAAATTGTTGCTCCATAGATGTACTTTCGATGGGTATTGAAATTCTTTTCGACAAAGGCCTGATAAAACGCAGCTAAAATTAACAGAAGGCCTAAATATGGGAAATAAGCATACCTATCAGCAAAGATGACATTTCGTACTGAATTTAATGGTAAATTAATCGAGATGGTGAATAGGAAAATCCCTGCTCCAAGGATAAGAGTCTTATTTTTCCGGAATTTAAGAATGAAGACAAACAGGATAATTACTATTAAAGTATAAATGTAATACTCAAGGGGTAGCCAGGAATCTGATTTTACAGGGAATACATAAACGGCAGAAAGGTTAACAGGAGCCAGGAATTTCTGAAGATAAAAGAATAGTGTACGCCCGTTCAGGAATATCAGATCAAAAGCTGTAAATGATTTTAATTTTGAATGGGTAAAAAAAGTTAAAGTCTCTGAATTGCCGAAGGCAATTAAAGTAAAAACAACACTCAGCATAATAAAAGGCAACTTTTCAATAAGAAGTAGTTTGATTTTCTTACGATCTGAAAAATAATCAATTAACAGAAGAAGAAGAGGAAGCGTGACAGCTTGTACTTTACAAAATAATGAAAGGACAAAGAATAAAAATGAAATGAATAAAATATGGATTTGCTGCTTGCCTGTGATATATTTTGTATAAAAAATAAGCGAAAGCAAATAAAAACAAGCATACATAGTGCTACTCCTTGCCGAAACCCATGTGACAGCTTCTACATTCATAGGATGAACAGCAAAGAAGAAAGAAATGAAGAGAGCAAGTATTGGCTTTTTAAAAAGGCTATTGAATAATATGAATACAAGAAGGATGTTTATTAAATGGAAACCAAGATTCACTAAATGCAGCGGGATAGGGGATGT
>JBEKST010000342.1:0-2556 GCA_049516815.1 Bacteroidales bacterium
ACCAGCAGCTATGCTTGTTCTCGGAGATATAATATTGCGGATCAAAAGGAGAAACCACAAGATCACGGATCCCGTCATTATCCATATCAAGAAATGAACAGGCAGGAAGGGAATAAAGCTTCACCGGGGGATTATCCGGGAATGTACTGTCCTGGCTGATCATATGGGCCGAATCAAGGGTTCCGCCATTTATTAATGCAATCAGATTTGAGAAATCAATATCACCGATAATCAGATCTTTAACACCATTGCCATCGAGGTCAGTCGCAAGAAGGGTTGAACCTGTATGTTTCGGCGGGAATTCATTACAGGAAAAGCCAGGTAATCCTGAATATTTATACGGACAAACAATGTTCAGGGTGAGATGGTTACCACCTTCGCTTTCTTTGATGTCTCCCCAACATTTATCGGCCAATTTAAAATCAAGACTATCACAATTTCCATATTTTTCCATGGAAAGGTTTTTATGATATTCAAGATAAGATCCCAATCCAAAAAATGTAAGGAAATCAAGATCACCATCATTATCAATATCTGCGATCGCCGGATAATCAACATTTGTCAAAAAAATCCCGACTTTTCCTGTATAATAGTATGACGTTAATTGGTTCGTTATGAGTTGAAATTTAAGGGATGTGTCGGAAATGTTTTTAAATACACGTACTCCTCCGTTCAGGTAAGTAAAGATATCCTGTTTCCCGTCACAGTTGTAGTCTGCAAATATTACCCATTCCTGAAGGTCTGGAAACAATGAAGCATATTCCGGGTGAAATGAATATTTTATTTCTCCCTCTGAGCCTTCATTAATGAAAGGAAGGATCCGGTTGCCGAACCGGTCGAAAATCAGGAGATCAGGTTTCCCGTCAAGGTTAATGTCAATCGGGCAAAACTGACAGGAATTCATTCCTCCTGCCCAGGGATACTGCAGAGGACTGTCAAGCACCGACTGGGCCATAACTGGTGACCGGAAACAAATGAATACAAGGCAAAGGATAAAGTGCCCCGGGAATCGATATAATCTAGATGTTTTTCCTGATCCTGCCATACAACAAAAGTATCCAAATTTTACCTATCTTTGAACAAATAATACATAGCTATGTCAAGGATTTTAGTGATTGATGATGAAAAAAGTATACGCAATACGTTGCGTGAAATCTTGCAATATGAAAAATATGAAGTAGATGATGCGGAGGATGGGCCGATTGGTCTGAAACTTCTGGAATCAAACAAATACAGCGCAATCCTTTGCGATATAAAAATGCCGAAAATGGATGGCATCGAAGTGCTGGAGAAAATTATGCTGATAACCGATACCCCTGTCATCATGATCTCGGGTCATGGAACCATTGATACTGCTGTTGAAGCCATAAAGAAAGGGGCATTTGATTACATTTCCAAGCCATTGGATTTGAACCGGCTTCTGATTACGATCCGGAATGCGATGGATAAATCGATCCTCGTTGATGAGACGAAGATCCTGAAAAAGAAGATCAATGGGGTTCATGAGATGATCGGGGAATCGGAAGAAATGCTTAAGGTAAAAAACCTCATCGCAAAGGTAGCGCCTACCGATGCCCGTGTTCTGATCACCGGCGAGAGTGGCACCGGAAAGGAACTCGTTGCCCGGTGGCTGCATGCGCTGAGCAACCGTTCTGAAAATTCGTTTATCGAAGTAAATTGTGCAGCCATCCCTTCCGAACTTATCGAGAGCAACCTGTTTGGCCATGAAAAAGGCTCTTTTACTTCTGCCATCAGGCAACGGAAAGGAGATTTTGAGTTGGCAAGCGGGGGCACCTTATTCCTGGATGAAATCGGCGATATGAGTCTTTCGGCCCAGTCGAAAGTTTTACGTGCTTTGCAGGAAAACAAGATTACCCGGGTAGGCGGTGAAAAAGAGATTCCGATCGATGTAAGAGTGATTGCTGCGACAAACAAAAACATCAAGCAAGAACTGGAAAATAAAAATTTTCGTGAAGATCTCTACCACCGGCTAAGTGTAATCCTAATCGATGTGCCTCCCCTTTCGAAGCGATTGGACGATATTCCTCTGCTGACAAAAAAATTTATTGCCGAGATCTGTGAACACCAGGGGAAAGCCCCGCTTATGGTCATGGACGATGCCTACCTTGCTTTGAAAAAGATCAAATGGACAGGAAACATCCGTGAATTGCGAAACGTTGTCGAAAGGTTGGTGATCCTTTGTGATGGGAAAATCACAGAAGACGACGTCAAAAAGTATTCGATGCCGTTATATTAATGGTGTTGCTGAATAGAACATAATCCTTAATACACCTCACCGGAAATGCATCAGACCTGCTTGCCGGATAAAGCGCCACACTGGGATCATAATAATTCATCGCATGTGCAAGGGCTTTTGTTGGAGTAGTTGCCGTTGAAGACCAGAAAAATACGGCGAAACTTTCGTAATTCCAGGATTTATTGGAAAGCCCGATACCTGATAATAAAGCATTGAATCCGGAATATCCGGAATATTTCAGAGGGCTTCCTGCAAAGCCGTTGTTTGTCCAGTTTGCAAATAGTGTATTCCAATCATTT
>JBEKST010000343.1:0-2552 GCA_049516815.1 Bacteroidales bacterium
CTCACATCACATATCCCTTTTTACTATCTTTGCCGCATGGCAACAAACGAAGACCTTTTCAAAAAGATCATCTCACATTGCAAAGAATACGGTTTTGTATTTCCATCCAGTGAGATTTACGACGGATTAAGCGCTGTTTACGATTACGGCCCTTTTGGTGTGGAACTTAAGAACAACATCAAGTCATATTGGTGGAAATCAATGGTTCAGTACCATGAGAATATCGTCGGGCTTGATTCGGCAATATTCATGCACCCTACCATCTGGATAGCTTCCGGGCATGTGGATGCCTTCAACGATCCGATGATCGATAACAAGGATTCCAAAAAACGTTACCGTGCCGATGTCCTGGTGGAAGATCATATCCAGAAGAATGAAGATAAAATTCAGAAGGAAGTCGATAAAGCCCGGCAGCGGTTTGGCGAAACCTTCGATGAACAGATGTATCGTACCACCAACCCGAGGGTGATGGAGAACCTGGCAAAGATCGGGGTCATTAAAAAACGGTTTTATTCCTCCCTGGAAAAGAATGACCTTGCTGATGTCAAGGCACTGATCGAGGAACTTGGGATCGTTTGTCCCGTTTCGGGAACAAAAAACTGGACAGAAGTCCGCCAGTTCAACCTGATGTTCTCAACCCAGATGGGTTCTATAAACGAAGATGCCAACGAGATCTTCCTTCGTCCGGAAACGGCACAGGGGATCTTTGTGAATTTTCTGAATGTCCAAAAATCGGCCCGGATGAAGATCCCCTTTGGGATCGCCCAAATCGGAAAAGCCTTTCGCAACGAAATCGTCGCACGACAGTTCCTTTTCCGTATGCGCGAGTTCGAACAAATGGAGATGCAATATTTTGTTAAACCGGGCGAAGAGCTGGAATGGTTTGCTTATTGGAAGGAAGAACGAATGAAATGGCATACCTCGCTGGGGATCCCTGCAGAAAAATTCCGGTTTCACGACCATGAAAAGCTGTCGCATTATGCGAATGCGGCCACCGATATCGAATTTGAATTCCCCATAGGCTTCAAAGAACTGGAAGGGATCCATTCACGCACGGATTTTGATCTTTCCGCCCATGAAAAATTTTCAGGACGGAAGTTACAGTATTTTGACCAGGAAGAGAATGAGTCATATGTTCCCTTTGTAGTGGAAACCTCCATCGGCCTTGACCGCACATTCCTTGCCGTAATGAGTCATGCGTACAAGGAAGAAAAACTGGAAGATGGCAGCGAACGGGTTGTCCTGGGCCTTCCGGCCATCCTCGCACCTATAAAAGTCGCAATCCTTCCCCTGATAAAGAAAAACGGCTTGCCTGAAAAAGCCAGGGAGATCATGGATATCCTGAAATACCGTTTCCGTTGTTTTTACGAAGAGAAAGACACGATCGGACGCCGGTACCGCAGGATGGATGCCATCGGAACCCCGTATTGCATCACCATCGATCATCAGACCTTGCAAGACAATACCGTCACCCTACGTGACCGTGATACCATGTTACAGGACCGGATACCGGTTGATAAAATTCCTGTTATTATGAATGCAAAACTTTCGCAATAATTCGCAGTAACAAAGTCGCAGAGTCACAGAGTATTTTATCAAGTTACGAATTTTCGCGATTTCGCTATTTTATTTGTGTCTACAACCGTCCCGCCACTGCATCCCAATCCACCAGGTTCCAGAAGTCTGCTATGTAACCCGGGCGTAAGTTCTGTTTATCTAAGTAATAAGCATGTTCCCAGACATCACAAGTCAATAACGGATAATCACCTGTTTTCAGTGGGTTGCCGGCATTACTTTCCTGGGTAATAACTAAGGAACCATCGGGTTTTTTCACCAACCAGGCCCAACCCGAACCGAATAATGTTGCAGCCGCCGTGGAAAATTTTTACCTGAACTCAGCAAATGAACCGAAATTCTTTACTAGTGCATCGGCCAGTTTCCCGGTAGGTTCACCACCGCCCTTTGGCTTCATGCAGTTCCAGTAAAACGTATGGTTCCATACCTGGGCGCCGTTGTTAAAGATCCCACCACCGGCTTTACGGATGATATCTTCCAGGGAAGAATTTTCATATTCCGTCCCTACGATCAGCTTATTGAGATTGGTTACATAAGCCTGGTGATGCTTCCCATAATGGAATTCAACCGTCCGCTGTGAAATATAAGGCTCCAATGCATTCAATGCATAAGGTAGCTTTGGCAATTCATGAATCATATTCTGTCTTTTTTAAAATTATTATCAAAATTACAATGTCATTCAAAAAAAGTCAAGGTATACATAGACATTTTCAGATAAAAAACCTCATCTCCAGTGAGGATGATTAATAAGTTTTTTCTACTGCGAAGACGCAAAAACGCTAAAAGTTAAATTAGTGATCATGCGTTATAACGACTACAAAATAACAAACAATAAGTCGTTGAAAAACAATATTAATTTCACCACATAGATCGTATGTTTGAAAATGCATAGATCTTCGAAAAATGAGTAAGTTTAATTTGACAAAAAGAATTAACCTTAAAATCGAAGACCTATGCAAACACAAAGTAAACGAATT
>JBEKST010000344.1:0-2973 GCA_049516815.1 Bacteroidales bacterium
CGCTTGTAAAGAATGACGGGACCATTCTGAAATCAACGGTAAAAGAGTTATACTTGTTCGAAGGACTGAGCAAGGAAAAAGTGAAGTTTGAAGTTGAGGCCGGTGAGATCTGTGCCGTTTTGGGTCCCGAGAACTTTGATATCGGGGATACCATTGCCGATGCTGAGAATCCCGAAGGGATGAAGCGGATCAGCGTGGATGAACCGACCATGAGCATGCTTTTCACCATCAACAATTCTCCTTTTGCAGGAAGAGATGGGATATATGTTACTTCACGCCACATCCGTGAGCGGCTATTGAAGGAAACTGAAAAGAACCTGGCCTTGAGAGTGGAAGAAATGGATTCACCCGACAAGTTCCAGGTTTACGGTAGAGGGATCCTTCACCTGGCTATCCTCGTGGAAACCATGCGTCGTGAAGGATATGAGTTCCAGCTTGGCCAGCCGAATGTTATTACCAAAATGGTTGACGGGAAGATCTATGAACCCGTAGAGTTGTTGAGGGTTGCCGTCCCGGAAACGTTTTCGGGAAAGGTTATAGAGATTGTCAGCCGCAGAAAGGGAGACCTGATCAAAATTGAAACCAAGCGTGACCGAACCATCCTCGAATTTTATATTCCTGCACGCGGCCTGATTGGGCTGCGTAACCCGGTACTGACTGCAACAGAAGGGGAAGCGGTTATCGCACACAGGTTTAAAAGTTATGAGCCCTGGAAAGGAGATATGGCCAGCCGGAATAGTGGCTCACTGATCGCCGGGGAAACCGGTACTTCTATTACTTATTCGATCGATAAACTCCAGGACCGGGGAAAATTTTTCATCGAACCGGGTGAAAATATCTATGCCGGGCAGGTAGTGGGAGAAAGTACCCGTAGCGACGACATTGTCAGAGATGAATTTGTGGAGGTGACGCCGAAATATATCCGGTTACGAAAGATCATCCTGGATGAAACAGAACGGAAAAGAAGGAAAAAAGCTGGATAACTCCATCTCCTGAAATTGGTTATATTTTTTTGACGTGCTGTGGCCCAGGTTTGATTTCCGATTGGACGATCTTTGAGTTACGATTGAATTGTGAGATTGACGATCGACGAGTAAAATATTGAAAAATCGTAAATCAATCAATTCATTCTAAAATCGTAAATCGTCTAATCGTAAATAAGTTTTTCTTTCTCGTCCTTCAAATTCAAGCATATCAAAATAAGATTCCGCCCGATAATAAACAGACAAAAAAGAAAATCTGTAACTTTGTTCTTCCGGGAAAATGATAAAAAATATGGCAAATCAGGATAAAAAATTGGAGGAAAAGGTCATCGAAGCGCTCAAACGGGTGTATGACCCCGAGATTCCGATCAACATTTATGATCTTGGATTGATCTATAAATTAAAAATCGACGACCAGTCGATCGTATATATAACCATGACCCTTACAACCCCCAATTGCCCGATAGCAGAGGATATGCCGGGTGTCGTTTACAATGAGGTGAAACAAGTGGAGGGTATTAAGGATGTGAAGGTTGAGCTGGTTTTTGACCCACCCTGGGATAAAGACATGATCTCGGAAGCTGCACTCTTGGAATTGGGGCTCCTTTAGTAAAGGCGATTATCCATTGCAATATATATGATCCCAATTTCGTTATTGTGAATACTAATAATGATATCCTGAACCGAACATTGTATTACTTTTTACTCTGTTAGATGACTGCAAAGATTGGTGACCTTCTTGCAAAGGTAAATGACCCTTCGGACCTCCGGAAGTTGAAAGTTGAAGAACTTCCCAAGCTTTGCGAAGAGATCCGGCAGTTCATTATTGATGTAATCTGCACCAATCCCGGACACCTGGGTGCAAGCCTGGGCACGGTTGAGATGACTGTCGCCATACATTATGTCTTCAATACTCCTTTCGATAAAATCATCTGGGATGTCGGCCACCAGGCTTATACCCATAAGATCCTCACCGGCAGGAAGGATGTTTTTCATACCAACCGGATGTATAAAGGCATCAGCGGGTTTCCGCGGATGAGCGAAAGCATATACGATGCGTTTGGAACCGGGCATTCATCTACTTCCATCTCCGCTGCGCTGGGCATGGGTGTTGCCGCCAACCTGAACAACGAAAGAGACCGGCACCATGTAGCGATCATTGGCGATGGCGCCATTTCGGGAGGAATGGCTATGGAAGCAATGAACAATGCCGGGGTTTCAAATGCCAACCTGCTGGTTATCCTGAACGATAATGGCATTGCCATCGACAAGAATGTCGGGGCAATCAAAGATTACCTTGCGGATATTGTGACCTCCGGCACATACAATAAGATCCGTGATAAGATCTGGCTGATGATGGGCGGTGGAACCCGTTATGGAAAAAATTCCAGGGCCGTTGTCAAGCAGCTTGGGAATGCCCTGAAATCGACGCTGCTGAACCGGAGCAATCTTTTTGAGGCTTTTAATTTCCGCTATTTTGGACCGGTGGATGGACATGATGTTATCCGGCTTGTAAAACTCCTGGAAGACATGAAAAAAATCCATGGTCCCAAACTGCTCCATGTCGTGACTGTAAAAGGCAAAGGGTATATGCATGCCGAGAAAGAACAGACCATCTATCATGCTCCAGGGGTCTTTGATAAAAATACGGGAGAAATACAGGAGGATAAATGCCATGACCAGGCTCCCAAATACCAGACGGTTTTTGGACGCACCATTGTCGAACTGGCAGAGGCGAACCCGAAGATCGTTGGGATCACACCGGCTATGTCAACCGGCTGTTCACTCAATATCATGATGGCTAAAATGCCGGAAAGGGCTTTTGATGTGGGAATTGAGGAACAACATGCGGTTACTTTTTCAGCCGGGCTCGCAGCCTCCGGGATGATCCCATTCTGTAATATTTATTCGACTTTCCTCCAGCGCGCCTATGACCAGATCATCCATGATGTAGCGCTCCAGAAGCTGAATGTCGTGTTCTGTCTCGATC